>NZ_CP034549.1:2430000-2730000 GCF_003966335.1 Nonlabens ponticola
CCAACTAAATGGATCCCATATCGAACTAAGGTCTCCCTTGCTTTGGTTCCATTATTTCAGGAACTCCAGAAAGGAGGTGTTCCAGCCGCACCTTCCGGTACGGCTACCTTGTTACGACTTAGCCCCAGTTACCGGTTTTACCCTAGGCAGCTCCTTGCGGTCACCGACTTCAGGTACCCCCAGCTTCCATGGCTTGACGGGCGGTGTGTACAAGGCCCGGGAACGTATTCACCGCATCATGGCTGATATGCGATTACTAGCGATTCCAGCTTCACGTAGTCGAGTTGCAGACTACGATCCGAACTGTGATAGGGTTTATAGATTCGCTCCCTCTCACGAGGTGGCTGCTCTCTGTCCCTACCATTGTAGCACGTGTGTGGCCCAGGACGTAAGGGCCGTGATGATTTGACGTCATCCCCACCTTCCTCACGGTTTGCACCGGCAGTCTCACTAGAGTCCCCGGCATTATCCGCTGGCAACTAGCAATAGGGGTTGCGCTCGTTATAGGACTTAACCTGACACCTCACGGCACGAGCTGACGACAACCATGCAGCACCTTGCAAACTGTCCGAAGAAAAGCCTGTTTCCAAGCCTGTCAGTCTGCATTTAAGCCCTGGTAAGGTTCCTCGCGTATCATCGAATTAAACCACATGCTCCACCGCTTGTGCGGGCCCCCGTCAATTCCTTTGAGTTTCATTCTTGCGAACGTACTCCCCAGGTGGGTTACTTATCACTTTCGCTTGGCCACCCAGTACTCAATCGTACCGGACAGCTAGTAACCATCGTTTACGGCGTGGACTACCAGGGTATCTAATCCTGTTCGCTACCCACGCTTTCGTCCCTCAGCGTCAATATATTGTTAGTGACCTGCCTTCGCAATCGGTATTCTATGTAATATCTAAGCATTTCACCGCTACACTACATATTCTAGCCACTTCACAATAATTCAAGACATCCAGTATCAATGGCAGTGCCGGAGTTGAGCCCCTGCATTTCACCACTGACTTAGATGCCCGCCTACGGACCCTTTAAACCCAATGATTCCGGATAACGCTTGCACCCTCCGTATTACCGCGGCTGCTGGCACGGAGTTAGCCGGTGCTTATTCTTACGGTACCGTCAACTATCCACACGTGGATAGATTTCTTCCCGTACAAAAGCAGTTTACAACCCATAGGGCCGTCTTCCTGCACGCGGCATGGCTGGATCAGGCTCCCGCCCATTGTCCAATATTCCTCACTGCTGCCTCCCGTAGGAGTCTGGTCCGTGTCTCAGTACCAGTGTGGGGGATCTCCCTCTCAGGACCCCTACCTATCGTAGCCATGGTGAGCCGTTACCTCGCCATCTAGCTAATAGGACGCATACTCATCCATTACCGTAACCTTTAACCATTATGCCATGCGACATTATGGTACCATGAGGTCTTAATCCAAATTTCTTCGGGCTATCCCTCAGTAATGGGCAGATTGTATACGCGTTACGCACCCGTGCGCCGGTCGTCAGCAAGTAGCAAGCTACCCCTGTTACCCCTCGACTTGCATGTGTTAGGCCTGCCGCTAGCGTTCATCCTGAGCCAGGATCAAACTCTTCATCGTAGAATCTCTTAAAAAAGATCTCTTGTTGGGAGACCTCGTCCAAAACGAGAACCACTCAATTGGCGTACATGTTTATTTACATCTTAATTATAATCTTACCAGAAAAACAATAAAATTGCTTTCCTAAATCTTTGTGCTGTCAATCAATATCTCAATGAACTACTCCAAAATTAATGACCGGAATCAAACCATATACCCTCAAGGCTATTCGTATGATATTCCAACCCTTTTGAAGAACTTTCGCCCTACTTCAGAACCAACGTCCCTTGCAAAGCGGGTGCAAATATACACAGCCTTTTTCTTTCCAACCAAACTTTTTTACAAATAAAATTGAAAAAACTAAAATAAATTCACAAACAACCTAAGACACAATAGATTACAAACGAAAATAATTTAGGGAGAATATCAAAATATCAACATGACAGCAATCGGCTAGATAATATTCTGAAACGAACATACATCAAAATAGCTGATATAGTCAATCCTGATAAGAGTCCAATCCAAATACCTACTCCACCTAGAAGGTCTGCGCTACCAAAGTAGTATGCTATAGGAAAACCGATGCAGGCGTAAGCCACAAAGCAGATCAAACTAGGAACCCATACATCTTGCAGACCTCGCAAGGCTCCAAGAACCACTACTTGTATCCCATCACTGACCTGGAAAATGGCTGCAACAATCAACATTGACGATGCAATGACAATCACATCTGGATCGTCAATATAAACTTGAGGTAGCAAATCTCTTCCAAAATAAAATGCCATGGCAAAAGCAACGTCTAATATCAATGCCATTAAAAATATAGATCGTGCGATCCTGATTAACTCAGTATGATCTCGTGAGCCAAGTTGATTCCCAACTCGAATGGTTGCTGTAACACTCAACCCAACACCGACCATGAATGTTATTGCCGAAAGATTAAGAGCAATTTGATTTGCTGCTTGAACATTAGTTCCAAGAACTCCAGATAAAAAAATAGCCGCCGTAAAAAGACTCACTTCAAAAAACATTTGTAGTGCTGTTGGCAATCCAATATTTAATAAAGAAACCATCTTCTTCTTAGAGAGCAATATTGTTCTCGTAAAATAATATCGTGTTTTATTATCCTTAAGTAATAGTAAGAATAGTAGCAGCGCCATGAGCAAACGAGAAATTAACGTACCATAAGCTGCACCAACCACTTCTAATCTAGGAAACCCGTACTCGCCATAAATTAATAAGTAATTGACACCTATGTTAATAACATTAGCAATCAAAGTAGCATACATAGCAAACCTCGTTAATGAAAGCCCGTCAGAGAATTGCTTTAGAGCTTGAAAGAACATCAACGGTATCAATGAGAAAGCAACAACCCTCATATATGGTATGGCTAATTCTACTACCTCTACTGGTTGATCCATTTTGTAGAGAATAGGCTCTGCCAGTAATAGTAGTATGACCAATAATAATCCATTGACGATGCACAATAGCATACCGTTTTGAAGAATGGATTTTACCGCATTGATGTCCCTTTTCCCATCCGCTTCTGCAACTAGCGGTGTGATCGCAAATGAGAAACCTATACCAATAGAAAGTGCAATAAAAATCAATGTGTTTCCCAATGAAACCGATGCAAGAGCAGCTGCACCTAATTTCCCTACCATAATATTGTCAGCAAGAGCTACTAGTAAGTGAGCTACTTGACCAGCGATTATAGGATAGGCTATTGAGAAGTTTTTACCAAATTCTTTGGTGTACTGGGATAATAGCAAGTTGTCGAAAATTATAGGTTTCTAGATGAGGGTAAATGCGCGATATCAAAAACTATAGTCCAGCACAAAATCGTGTCTTGTGCAATAAATCTTAAAATTAGTCAGCTTTCGCGAAAGCTAGACTGGAAACGCACTTAATCCCGTGATAAAACCTCCTTGTATGTTTCAATCTTATCGAGCTCTTCCTTATCCAACGTCGGGAAGTTCACATCTTCATAATCATCTAATTTCTCATTGAGTATTGATGAAACGATCAGTCTTGCTATTGGTTTTTCATCTGCGGGCACGATGTACCATGGACTATGCTCATGGCTCGTGTTTGCAATGGCCGCCTCATAACATCGTTGATAGTCATCCCATAAAGCTCGCTCTTTCAAATCTCCACTTGAAAATTTCCAATTTTTCTCGGGTAGATTAAGACGCCTCAATAATCTGTTTTTCTGCTCCTCTTTACTTAAATGAAGGAAGAACTTAAATACAATGGTTCCATTTTCAACCAACTGTTTCTCAAAATTATTGATTTGCTCAAAGCGCATGTTCCAAAAATCCTGGTTTACATCACTTACCTCATGGATGTCTGGTAGGTTCTCATTTAGCAAATATTCTGGATGAACTCTTGTTACTAGCACATTCTCATAATGAGTACGATTGAAGATGCCAAAATTACCCTTAGCCGGTAAGGTGATATAATGACGCCACAGGTAATTATGTGAAAGCTCTAGATCAGTAGGTGTCTTAAAGCTATGCTGCTCGACGCCACGCACATTGAAATCTTTAAAAACTTCTCTAATCAGACTATCCTTTCCTGAGGTATCCATACCCTGAAAACAAACCAAGACGGCTCGCCTGTCGTTGGCGAACAATCGCTCTTGAAATTCCGCTAGTTTCCTGCGTTGTTTCTTAAGCTCTTTTTTAGCTGTCTTTTTATCGAGATCAAATGACGGTTTTGTGCTTCTTTCAGATATTTTGAAGTCTGCGTCTGCGTAGTAGTCGTTGGCGTTTATCTTCATTTGCTGGCAAATAACTTTACATCTTTCTCGCTCACATCTTTACCGCCTAAAATAATTAATCGCTCGACAACATTGCGCAGCTCTCTTATATTTCCCGTCCAATCATATTCTTGCAATAGTTTGATTGCTTTCTTGTCAAAAGTTTTTACCGGCGTACCCTGTTCCTTTGCAATTTTTTCAGCAAAATAATCAACCAGTAATGGTATGTCCTCGCGTCGATCATTTAGCGATGGCACATTAATAAGTATAACGGCTAGTCTGTGATAAAGATCTTCTCTAAATTTCTTATCCTCAATCTCTTGCTTTAGATCCTTGTTTGTAGCTGCGAGGATGCGCACATCTACCTTGATATCTTTGTCGCTGCCTACTCGTTGAATTTTATTTTCTTGTAGGGCGCGTAATACTTTAGCCTGAGCTTTGGCACTCATATCGCCTATCTCATCAAGAAATATAGTACCGCCGTTAGCTGCCTCAAATTTACCGGCGCGATCCTTATTGGCTCCAGTAAAGCTACCTTTGACATGACCAAATAGTTCACTCTCTATCAATTCACTAGGAATAGCGGCACAATTGACTTCTATAAAGGGACCTTTGGAACGCTCACTTTTCTCGTGTAACCAGTGTGCAACAAGCTCTTTACCGGTACCGTTTTGTCCTGTAATAAGAACGCGAGCATCGGTTTGAGCTACCTTGTCTATTATGTTTTTTATGATGACAATGAGCTCGCTCTCGCCTATCATCTCATAATTCTTACTCACTTTTTTCTTGAGCCTTTTATTCTCGACCACTAGCTCTTTTCTATCCAATGCGTTGCGCACGGTGTTGAGCAATCTGTTGAGATCTGGTGGTTTTGAGATATAATCAAAAGCACCCAGTCTCATGGTATTAACAGCGGTATCGAGATCGCCATGTCCAGAGATCATTACAACTGGCACCTCTGGCTTGATCTTTTTTATAGCCGTTAGAACCTCAACACCATCCATTTTTGGCATCTTTATATCACATAGTATCAGGTCATAATCGTTATCCTTGATAAGTTCAATACCAGCTAGACCGTCTTCTGCTTCAATGACATTGTAGCTTTTGCTTTCTTCAGATAATATTTTTGAGAGTACACGTCTTATTGCAGACTCGTCCTCGATAATAAGTATTTGTGCCATTATATTTTAAATTTTAATCCTACTCTAGAGTAGAATGTATTAGAATCATTGATGTTCTTCACATCATCTCCATCCTCATTGCGCAACCTTATATCATTAATAGCCGTGTAGCCTACATAGGCATAGAGTGACAAATGTCTCGTTAGGTTGTACTGGTATCCAGGCCCAACAACTACCGTCGTTAAGCTTGCATTATCGGCAATTTGATCGTCGTCTGTGACAACATTATTCTGAATGTTTGCATAAAACCCGTCAAGCCTTGCATACAACTGTACGCTATTTTTATCATTGAATCTGTATTTCAGATTCATCTTGGGTGCGCCTACGCTATAACTCCAGTCTGGAGCAAATTCCCTGTAGTAGTTTATATAGGGTAAAGGAAACGGTCTACCAACTCGCGTGGAATACTGCACACCTACTACAAGTCTCCACGGTTTGGTCTTGAAATTATCTGTTGCGTCCTTTATAAAATAAACAGAACCCGAAAAGAAAATATCGTCCTTCTCTACACTGCCAGAGTCAAAGTTTGACGCAAATAAAAATCCTGCCCTACTACCAAACCGCCAGTCCTTTTTCATAGGAAATGTATAGCCTATGGCGCCCTCATAACTCTCGTACCTATCTGTGCCAAATTCTCTAAAGCGATCGTCATCTCTAATCAAAAAATGCACGTTGCGATATTCAAAAAACGGGACGATGTACGTGCCTTCCTTAATCTTGAGTGGAATATTGATAAAGGTTCTAAATCTCCTGAAACTGTTGTCTGAGTTTCTTTGTGGGAAGTACGTGTACTCTACTCTAGCGAGGTCGGTTGCTTGGGAGTTAGCTTTCGCGAAAGCTAAAAACACTACAATCATCACCAACATATAACTGGTTGTCTTACTCTTCTTCATGCAGTGCAGCGTTGTTAGGGTTTTTATTAAAATCAATGGGATTACTCTGGTAAAAATGTACGTCTCGTTGTGGAAACGGTATAGTGATACCATTATCTCTGAATGCCTGGTCTATCGCAAATCGCAGATTGCTCTTGATACGAGGATCTGTAAAACTGTCACGCACATAGAAGTATACACCAAAGTCCAGACTGCTATCACCAAAGTTATTGAACATGACAAATGGTTCCGGGCTTTTTAAAATTCCTTTTTGTTCCCGGGCGCACTCTACCAGCAAGCGCTCGACTAGTTTTGTGTCGCTACCATAGGCAACGCCTACAAGCACATGCTCGCGGGTTTTGGCGTGATTTTGAGTGAAGTTATAGATGACCTCTGTAAGAAAGAGATGATTGGGAATCACAAGAATTTTATCATCTCTTGTTATCGCACGGGTACTGCGCAATTTTATCTCAAATACGCGGCCTACCTTGCCATCCATTTCTATCACGTCATTCACCAGAAGCGACTTATCAATCAGGATGGCCACACCTGCGATAATATCTTTGAAAAAGTCCTGCAGTGCAAAACCTATTCCTACAAATACGGCAGCACTGGCCGTCAGTATAGCAGTCAAATCCACACCAGACGTGCTTAACACAATGAGGATTACCGTTAAATAAACCAGATAATTAAAGAACTTGAAGATGCTCTCAAACTTGAGCTTGTCTGCACTATCCATGTTCCTGGTAACAAACTTGCGTATAGCCCTCAATACAAAGGTTGCCGCTATTACTGCGAGAATGGAGACGATAAGCATCCAGGTATCAAAGTGAAAATCACTCTTATCATCCTGAGGAATGATCTGGAATGTGAGAAAATCCTTAACAGATTGCCAGGTCTCTTTTATGGATTGCCAAGTTGTATCCATTAATATTTAAGCCATTTATACAAATCCTTCCAATTGGTTTTCTTGCCGTACATGAGTATACCTATGCGATAGATTTTGGCAGCGATGTAAGCTACTAAAAATATAGATGCATAAAGTATAGTCACGCTTAGTGCTATGTGCCACCACTCTACTTCACCAAATGGTATGCGCATTAACATCACAATAGGCGACGTTAGTGGTATGTACGAGAATACAACGGCTACAGTACCGTTGGGATTATCCATTACGCTGAAAAACCCAACATAAACTGCTAGCATTAGAGGCAAAATAACAGGCAACATGAATTGCTGTGTGTCTGTTTCATTATCCACTGCTGCTCCTATGGCCGTATAGATAGCAGCATACAAGAAGTAACCGCCGATAAAGTAAATGAGAAAACAACTAATCATCGTTCCTAGTGGCAATTGCATAATGTCATTGATGATAGCTTGCATTTGATCCACATTTTGTGTCTGGGCTACCACTTGTGCATTTGCTGGTGTTTGAAATGCCTCAACGCCTAAAATTGCAGAACCAACGGTCACCAGAGCAATTCCCAAAACAATCCATATCGCAAATTGAGTTATTCCAGCTAGTGAAGTACCCATAATCTTACCCAGCATCAAATAGATAGGTTTTACAGAACTTACAATGATCTCAATAATACGATTGGTTTTTTCCTCAATTACTGATCGCATCACCATATTACCATAAATAATAATAAACATCATGAGTAAATAACCAGCGGCGCCACCCATGGCTATTTTAATCCAGCTAGATGCCTTGCTATTAGTCACTCCTGAATAGGTCTGTAATTCCACCTGAGCTTGCACTCGATTCTCTTCTAAAGTCTGCGGTTGTATACCAACGTTGATGAGATTGCGTTGCGTCGCTTGTTGCGAGACTTTTTCTTCAATAGCATTTATAAAACCTACTGATGGTGAGTCATCACTATATATTTCTACTTTGACTTCTTGATCAGTATTCTGAGAGATGTTTATCAAGGCATAGTATTCCTTGCTCCTACTTATTTCAATCGCGTTCTCAAGATCTGCATTTGCGATCGACAGATAATTGTATTCATCATTAGATTCAAATTGCTGACTATAATTTCCAGTAGTGTCGCGCAGCGCTACTTGTCGTACCTCATCGCTGTTAATACTAGTCAACCATCCTATCAATAAAATCACCCCAATAAATATGAGCGGACTTAAAAAAGTCATGACAATAAAAGTGCGATTGCGCACACGATTGATGTACTCACGTTTAATAATCAACCAAAGTTTATCCATTATCACTCACTTTACGTATGAAAATTTCATTGACACTAGGAATCACCTCGCTGAAGTGTGTCAATTCTCCCAAACTCGTCAATTGCTGTAAAACGTTGGAAACGTTTAAATTTTCAGGTATTTGCAATTCTAAGTCAATGGTGTTATCCAGTCCTTTTATTTCAATAGGTCTCACGCTCATGGATGTTTGTAAAGTAGCGATGACAGCAGCTTGATTAGGAGCGATTAATGAAGTTGTATAAGTTCTATTACGGTAAGAATCCCTGACGGAATTGAGCGGTCCTTCTAGAACGACTCTAGACTTATTGATTAATGATATGTGATCACACATTTCTTCTACACTTTCCATGCGGTGTGTTGAGAAAATAATAGTCGATCCTTGATCACGCAGGTTTAGTATCTCATCCTTGATCAAATTTGCATTGACTGGATCAAAACCTGAAAACGGCTCATCAAAAATGAGCAAATCTGGTTCATGGAGTACCGTGACAATAAACTGCACTTTTTGAGCCATTCCTTTTGACAGCTCTTGTAGTTTCTTGTTCCACCAGCCTTGCATTCCTAAACGATCAAACCAATATTCTAATTTTTCCTTTGCCTCAGACTTGCTCAATCCTTTAAGACGCGCCAGATAGATACACTGCTCGCCTACCTTCATTGACTTGTATAGTCCACGCTCTTCTGGCATGTATCCTATATTGGCTATATGTTTAGGTTCCAGTGCCTCATCATTGAGCAACACTTGACCTTGATCTGGAACGGTAATTTGATTAATGATTCTTATAAGCGATGTCTTTCCAGCACCATTAGGACCTAACAAGCCATAAATACTGCCTTTTGGGACTTTAATCGTCACATCATCCAGCGCTGTAAAGTCACCGTATGACTTTGAGATATTTATCGCTTGTAATGCGTATTTCATAAAAGAATTAAAACAGGCTAAAATACTAAGACCACGGCCATCTACTAGTTTATTTTCATATAATTTAATAATTATCACGCCTTTACAAAAGGTCATAAAAAAACCCACCTCTCAATTACTTGAGAGGTGGGAAAAATTGCTATGAAAAAGAAAAATAACAATTGGTTGGTTAACCAATGTTGATCAAAGGTAATACATCTTTTTCATTTAATTAGTATTTATTTAAGAAAACATGTCTTTTACCTTTTCAAAGAAAGATTTATCTCCTTTCTCTGGTGCAGGTTCAAAAGAGCTATCTGTTTTCATACTTTCAAAAAACTCCTTTTGCTCCTTAGTTAAGGTACGTGGTGTCCATACGTTGACATGAACTAGTAGGTCACCGTTTCCATAGCCATTGAGACTAGGCATTCCTTTACCTCGCAATCTCAAGATTTTGCCAGATTGAATTCCTGCTTCGATAGGAATACGCACCTTACCTGTCACGGTCTTAATCTCTTTAGTAGTTCCCAATACGGCGTCTGGTACGCTCACATAAAGATCATAGTGTAGATTGTTTCCTTCACGTTGCAACTCGTCGTGTGGCTTTACCTCTATATCGACTAGTAAATCACCGCTTATACCATTGCCAGGTGCCTCATTACCTTTGCCACCTACTTTAAGACGCATATCACTTTCTACACCAGCAGGTATCTTGATCGATACTGTTTCCTCATCAACAATAAGTCCTTGAGCATCTGCACCAGCAGGTTTTGAATCAATCATTTGTCCAGCGCCACCACAAACATTACAAGGTGCACTAGTTTGCATGCGACCCAAAATGGTATTTTGAATCTTGGTCACTTGACCAGATCCATTACATGTGGTACAAGTTTTATAGGTAACACCAGGCGCTTGTTTCTTGCGCTTGACCTTTACTTTTTTCTCAACACCATTGGCTGCTTCTTCAAGCGTCAAGGAGACTCTAATTCTCAGATCTTTTCCTTTAACTCTGCGCTGGCCACCACGACCACCAAATCCTCCAAAACCAGAGAATCCGCCGCCACCACCGCCGAAAATATCACCAAACTGGCTGAATATGTCGTCCATATCCATACCGCCAAAACCGCCGCCACCGCCAAAACCTTGACCGCCGCCACTCGTATAGGCCTGGTGACCCAACTGGTCGTACCTAGCTTTCTTCTGTGGATCGCTTAGGGTTTCATAGGCTTCGGCTGCTTTTTTGAAATTAGCCTCGGCAGTCTCGTCGCCCGGATTTTTATCTGGGTGAAACTCGATAGCCTTCTTGCGATAGGCCTTTTTAATCTCTGCTGTGCTGGCACCTTTTGAAATACCTAAAATGTCATAAAAATCTGCCATATTATTTGCCTATCACTACTTTAGGGTAACGCACTGTCTTGTCGCCCAATTTATATCCTTTCTCGATCACATCAATGATCTTTCCCTTCATCTCATCATTAGGTGCTGGTATGTGGGTCACTGCCTCATGATCCTCTGCATCAAAGGTATCGCCAGGATTTACTTCAATGACCTCAAGTCCTTTAGAGTTGAGCGTATTCTTCAACTTGTTATGAATCAGGGTAACGCCTGTTGTCAATTGCTCATCGTCAGATTTGGCGATCTCGATCATCGCACGATCAAAATCGTCCATTACAGGTATCATGTCCTTCAATACGCCTTCGCCCGCGGTTTTAAAAAGCTCGATGCGCTCCTTGGCAGTACGCCTCTTGAAGTTTTCAAACTCTGCAAACAGCCTCAAGAATTTGTCCTTTTCCATTTTGACGGCTTCCTCAAGCACCTCAACCTCACTGCGTTCCTCTTCTTGCTGCTCTTGCTCGCTTTCCTCTTGTTGCAATTGCTCTTCTTGCAATACTTCTTTTTCCTCTTTTTTATTCTTCTTTCCCATATCTAGGATATTTCTATAGTTATTAACTTGATTAAGAGTGGTTTTGGGATTACGCTTTCGCGAAAGCTAACTCTACCAAAATCTTACCTGCACGCAAAGGGCAAAAGTACTGCCATTAAACTAGTGGTGTCAAAATGTCACAAGATTAATTTAATAAACTTTTAACCAAGATCATTGTAGGTACATCTATTTTTGTTAGTTATTAATCAATCATAATATAATGACACGTAATTTTTTAAAAATCACAAGTATGGCTGCTGTAGTTGCATTTACAGTTGCTTGTAAAGACGCTAAAAATGAGGTGGATGCAACCGCTGCAGAAGACGAGGCAACAGCTACTGAGGCTGCTGTGACTTATACCGTTGATGCAGATGCATCGACCATAAGCTGGGTAGGTTCAAAACCAACTGAGGATCACACTGGAACCATCGACCTACAAGGTGGTCTTGTAAAAGTAAATGGTGAGACTATCGAGAGTGGTGAGTTTACTATTGACATGGGATCTATCGAGGTGACTGACCTTGAAGGTGAAGCTGCACAAAACTTGAAGGCGCACCTAGAAGGTACCGTTGATGGTAAGCAGACTGACTTCTTTAATGTACCAAAATATCCAACTGCAAAGTTTGTAGTTACAGGGTTAAACGACAACATGCTAGAAGGTAACTTGACGCTTAAGGATGTAACTAAGAATGTTTCATTCCCAGTTATGGTTTCTTATGACGGTGACAAGATGATGCTTAAATCAGAAGAATTCACCATCGATCGTACAGATTGGGGTATCCAGTATGGTAGCGCTAACTTTACTGACATCGTTGCTGATAAGGCAATATCTGACAACATCAAGTTGACGCTAGATGTAGTGGCTACTAAGTAGTAGTAAAGTAAATATCAAATTAAAGCCTCCTATTGGAGGCTTTTTTTATGGAATAATAAACCGTTATGCTTTTTAAAATAATGAGTGAAACCAGTAAAAAACAAAATGATATATAAAACGTACCCCATAAAAAAATGCACACTAAGGTCATAAATAGCTGTGAGGATAATCCATGGTAAAAGGACTGCGGCCAAAGTGATTAATTGAAAATGCCTAAGCAACTTGTGTATTTTCAACTCATAGGTAGCGTCAGGATTTACCACATCATATGTCGTTTTATAAAGAAGACCTATTTGAAATTGCAATTTATCACCATGATTGACTATCACCTCTGTTGAGCTTCCAGGCGATATCTTAGTGCGTGATCTATTATTACGCTTTATCACAATTTGCGGAGCAAAATGATATATCCGCTCATCTTGTGGGTAAGAAAAAGTCATTTTATTTAATCGAGGTATTCTTCTAGTGCCGCCTCTAATTTAGTAAAGTCAAATGAATATCCAGCTTCTTGGATCTTATTGCTGCTTACATGCTGACTGGCCAGAATGATTGTAGACATCTCACCCATGATGAGTTTCATCATGAATTTAGGCACGTTGGGTAGAAAAACTGGCTTGTTTACCACATTGCCAATTTTTTCCATCATCGCGCGATTACGCACAGGATTAGGCGCTACACCATTATAAACACCTGTCAACTTGTGACTAGCAATATGAACGAATATCTGTGCAAGATCATCTACCGCTATCCAGCTCTGCCACATTCTACCATCTCCAAAACCTGCACCGGCATACATTTTTACAGGTTTAGCCATTTGCTCCAGTGCACCACCTTTGGAAGCAAGTACAATACCTATACGTACGATAGAGTGTTTGACACCTAAGCCTTGAAACTGCATCCCTATGCTTTCCCAGGCTACACAAACATCTGCCAGGAAGTTATCTGCCATAGGTGGCACTTCATTTTCCTGCATGGCGGGACCTTCTTTCTGGTCAGGATAGATACCTATGGCGCTTGCGGTAATCGCGTGCTTTACCTGATGTTCATTATCCTCTAATAAATTGAGCAATAATTGTGTACTATCAATACGGCTGGACATAATGCGCTCTTTGGCCTCATCAGTCCATCGCTGGAAAACTGATTCTCCAGCAAGATGTATAATGGTATCCACACCATCTATACACTTGCTGTCAATTGTCATAGCCTTGACATCCCATAAGAAACCCTTGTAGTTAGCTTTATTTTCAATCGCCTCTTTTCTGGTCGTGAGATAATGCACCTCATGCCCATCGGCATGTAAAACCTCTGTGATTTTACCGCCTACTAGTCCTGTCGCTCCTGTGATAAGTACTTTCATATTACTAAGTTACTAGAGTATCAACCTCGCAACCTTGTTGTTATAGATAAGTTTAACTAGAAAAGCTCACAGCCATCTGGCTGTGAGCTTTTTACTTGATGAAATCATAATTCAAATCACGATCTTGATGGTTGCATCATCCGTAACGTCAAATTTAGCGTCTGCCCATGATGGTGGTCCCATGCTCATTGGGTTGTTACTCATTCCATAATCTTCCTTAGGCATGCCATTGTTCTCAAAGTCCATTTGCATGTTCTCATTTTTATCATGCAATACCATGACCGCATATTCACCAGCTGGTACATTTTTAAATGTTACCGTTGCAACACCATCTACTATGGCAACAGAATCTGATTTGAAAGGTGCGGCACGCATGAAGTCGTTTTTGGTATTAAGCGAGAACATCATCTTGCCATCATTACTGCGAGCGTTAGGAACGGTAACAGTGAGTGTATAACCATCGTTGACGGTTTCTTCTTGGCCTTGAGCAGTAAAAACGGTTGTAGCTAGAAATAAAATACTAAGGATAAAAGTTTTCATAATAAGTGTGTTTAATTTGTTAGACGAGCCAAATATGCGACCACATATCACCTGTAAAAATTATAGATCACCCAACTGTAGAATTATGAATCCCAGTTGTAAAATTTTCTAGTAAGCATCCAACTATAATCAATCTGTCTCGTATATAATCTAAATCAACTACCATCAAACGATATCTTCATATTTCATTTCTATTGTTGCTGGGTTGCAGCTGGACGGCAAGCGCTCAAGGCCTCGTCGATGGTTTCTATCAAGGAAAAGGAAATTTTACGGCAATACTGGGATCTGGCTATGAAGACAATCCTACTTATCTCG
This sequence comes from Nonlabens ponticola, assembly GCF_003966335.1. Classification (NCBI taxonomy): domain Bacteria; kingdom Pseudomonadati; phylum Bacteroidota; class Flavobacteriia; order Flavobacteriales; family Flavobacteriaceae; genus Nonlabens; species Nonlabens ponticola. The sequence goes on from NZ_CP034549.1 coordinate 2,444,520, forward strand.
CTGGTAAGACTGAATTAGATCTCGAGAAGTCCTTCTTTAATATCAATACCTTCATAGCATTAGGCGTTCTTAATAATCTAGATTTAAATATTGCAGCGGCTTACGTTCAAAGCGATGAGGAAAAAGCATTACAAGATGCGGCGATCGCTTTGAAGTACAAATTCTACACGATAAAGGGAGAAAAGACTAACATCTCATTTCAATTAGCAAGCGGTTTCAGGTTTCCGCTTTCAGACTATGAGACTGAAGGTCTCAATGCTCAAGGTCAACAGGCTACCAACTTTTCAAATCGACTGATTATTCACGCTCAACGAGATGATGGTTTATTTGTAACTGCTCAAGCTGGATATGATTACCGATTTGATCCAGTGCCGTCGTCCGTCAATACCGCGATCAAAATAGGATTTGCCAAAAGCACCTATTACCTAGACGCTTTTATTGACATTCAAAATAGTCAAGACGGCAAGGATTACCGTGGCTTTCCTGCACCTAATAACTTTCGTGAGCTCGAGGTTGATTTTGTGAGGATAGGCACCACCTTTTACAAACCTATATATGAAGATTTAGGTGGATTTATCAACCTGGCCTACACTGTTGATGGTCGCAATGTAGGATTGGGACCAGCGATTAATATTGGATTGGTACTTAGATCAAGGCTGTAAAGACATTAAACCTTAAAGATTCTTCTTGATCTTGAGCAGCTCTGCTTTTACAAATTCCAGCTTGGCAATGATCTCAAAATTGCTGATCTCTGTTTTATGAGATTTCATGTAATCACGAGCGCCTTCTAACGTGTAGCCACATTCCTGTACTAAATGGAATATGGTTTGTAGATTTTTAATATCCTGCGGTGTAAACTTACGGTTACCGCGAGCATTTTTTTTAGGCTGGATGATGTCAAATTCCTTTTCATAGAATCTGATTTTTGAAGCTGCCACGCCGAAGGCCTTGGTCACTTCACCCATGGAATAATACAGCTTTTCTGGTAGGTCAACGTGCATTAGTCCAGTGATATATTTTCCTGCTGTGATTTCTTGAGCAGCTCGTTAAACTCCTCTGGAGTCAAGTTACCGTAATAGAAATTGATAGGATTGATACGCTCGCCATCCAGGAATACTTCATAGTGCAAGTGTGGTGCCTGTGATCTTCCTGTAGACCCTACATAACCTATGATATCGCCGCGTTTTACACGCTGGCCGCGTCTCACATTATATGGCTTGTTAGATCTCAAATGTGCGTATAAAGTAGTGTAGCCAAAACCGTGATCGATACGTATATGATTCCCATAACCAGAGCTATTAGCATCTGCTCGATCTACAACGCCATCGCCAGTAGCAAAAACAGGTGTACCGCGCGGCGCGGTAAAATCCATACCATAATGAAACTTTCTGGTCTTGTTAAAGGGATCTGTACGATAACCATAGCCACTTGCCATGCGCGTCAAATCCTGGTTGCGCACTGGTTGAATGGCTGGAATACTGGCTAGTAAATTTTCTTTATCCTTGGCAAGTACCGCAATCTCGTCTAGCGATTTACTCTGTATAGCGACACGCTTCTTGAGCTTATCGATAGACTCTTTTACAGCTATAATTCGCTCACTGGCGTCATATCCTTCATAATCCTCATAGCGATTCACACCACCAAAACCTGCCTGTCGCTGCTCATCTGGAATAGGCGTCGCGTCAAAATAAATACGGTAGATACTGTTATCGCGATCCTCAATATCCTCAATTACAGTCGCTAGCTGCTCTACTTCCATCTGCATGGACTTGAGCTGCTGCTCCACAAATTGTTTCTCACGCTTTGCACGTCTCAATTCTGGCGAGTCATATACCTGACCTGCATATAGATAGAGTAAAAAACCTGTGAGACAAGAGAAGAAAATAAAAAGCGTCACTCCACCAAAAATCTTACGCTTCTTGCGCTCTACCTTCTGGTAGGACAAGGTTTCTGGATCGTAGTAATACTTAATCTTTGACATATGTTTTAATATGCTATTTTTGCCGTGAATAGCACGCTGCTTGTGGTTTGCAGTGTGTTTGATGAGTGTTAGCTTTCGCGAAAGCGTAACAATCATCACAGCAATAAACGCAAACAAAAGTAATAAATTACCTCAAACTGCATCTACAGCAAGCCGATGAACTCCCAGAAAATAAGACAAACATTCCTCGAATATTTTAAAGAACGCCAGCATGAAGTGGTAAAAAGTGCACCCATGGTTATCAAGGATGACCCAACGCTCATGTTTACCAATGCTGGGATGAACCAGTTTAAGGAGTATTTTCTAGGCATTAATGATCCTAACAACAAGCGAGCAACTGATACTCAAAAATGCCTGCGAGTAAGCGGTAAACACAATGATCTTGAGGAAGTTGGTGTAGATACCTATCACCATACGATGTTTGAAATGTTGGGCAACTGGTCCTTTGGCGATTATTTTAAGAAAGAAGCAATTGCTTGGGCTTGGGAACTGCTCACTGAGGTTTACGGCATTGATAAAAACAGCCTGTACGTCACCATCTTTGAAGGCGACGCTAGCGAGAATCTAGATTGTGATACAGAGGCTTATAATTACTGGAAAGAATTAATTGCAGAGGATCGCATTCTTAATGGTAATAAAAAAGATAACTTCTGGGAAATGGGCGATCAAGGTCCTTGTGGTCCTTGTAGTGAGATTCATGTGGATATACGCAGCGATGCAGAAAAGGCCAAAATTGATGGTGCAAGTCTGGTAAATGCAGATCATCCTCAAGTGGTGGAAATATGGAACCTTGTTTTCATGCAATACAACCGCATGGCAGATGGTTCCTTGAAAAACCTACCGGCACAACACGTGGATACAGGTATGGGCTTTGAAAGATTGGCGATGGTGCTGCAAGGCAAGCAATCCAACTATGATACTGATGTTTTCCAGCCACTAATAAGAGAAATTGAGACCATCACAGGTCGATCTTATAATAAGACAGTAGAGATTGACATCGCAATACGCGTCATTGCAGACCATGTACGTGCTGTATCTTTTAGTATTGCAGATGGACAATTGCCATCTAACACTGGTGCTGGTTACGTGATTCGCCGTATTCTACGTCGCGCCATACGTTATGCGTTCACCTATCTAGACCGCAAGGAGCCTTTTATCTACATGCTTGTCAATACATTGTCTCGACAAATGGGTGAAGCGTTCCCGGAACTTAAATCGCAAAAGAATCTTATCACAAACGTGATCAAGGAAGAAGAACAATCATTCCTGCGCACGCTGGATCAAGGACTACTGCTACTTGATAATGTTATTAATGAGACGACAGCTTTAGGAAATAAAACGGTCGATGGTAAGAAGGCCTTTGAACTTTATGACACGTATGGTTTCCCAATTGACTTAACAGCTCTCATTCTCAGAGAAAAAGGACTGGAATTAGATGAGAAAGGTTTTGAAGAAGCTATGCAGGTTCAAAAAACACGTTCTCGATCTGCAAGTGAAACAGTGACTAGTGATTGGACTGAATTAAGACAGGACGACCAGCAGGAATTTATAGGATATGATAAGCTAGATGCTCAAGTATTTATCACACGCTATCGTAAGGTAACGACCAAAAAAGATGGCGATTTATATCAGCTGGTTTTTAATTTGACGCCGTTTTATGGCGAGAGCGGCGGCCAGACTGGTGATAAAGGATACCTAGAATCCAGCGCTGGCGATACCATATATATTATAGACACTAAAAAGGAGAACGGTCAAACCATACATTTGACCAAGACCTTGCCTAAAGAATTACAATCATCCTTTAAAGCGACCGTAGATCAAAAACAACGTAAAAGAACGGCAGCAAATCATACAGCCACGCACCTACTACATCAAGCGTTACGCAAGATCTTAGGAACACATGTGGAGCAAAAAGGTAGTATGGTGCGCAGCGCGTCCTTAAGATTTGATTTCTCGCATTTTTCCAAGCTTTCTCAAGATGAGCTGGATCAGGTAGAGCATTTTGTCAATGATCGTATCAACGAGCAGTTGGAACTACAGGAAAATAGAGCCAACACTTATGAGAACGCCATGGCCAATGGTGCGATAGGATTGTTTGGTGAGAAATATGGTGATGTAGTGCGCACGATCAAATTTGGCGATAGTCATGAATTGTGCGGTGGTACTCACGTTAAAAATACGGCAGATATTTGGCACTTTAAAATAGTTTCAGAAGGTGCTGTTGCAGCAGGAATACGCCGTATTGAGGCAATCACTGGTGATGCGGTCAAAGATTATTTTACAGAGCAGTCACAGCATTTTGAGGACATCAAGGCATTGCTCAACAATCCAGGCAAGCAACCTATTGAAAGCATTGAGTCTCTTCAAACTGAAAACAGCCAGCTTAAAAAAGAGATTGAAGAGCTTAAAAAAGCCAAAGCTGGAAACCTAAAACAAGAACTTATACAAAGCGCTGAAAATCATGACGGCATCAATTTTATTGGCACCAAAACAGATCTAGATACTAAGAGCATCAAGGATCTTGCTTTTGAGATCGAACGCGAAATGGATAATCTATTTATGATCATAGGTAGTGATGCCAATGATAAAGCAACACTCACGGTAATTATCAGTAAAAATCTGGTGGAAGAAAAAGACCTCAACGCTGGTACCATCGTTCGCGAGTTAGGCAAACATATTCAAGGCGGTGGCGGCGGCCAGCCGCACTTTGCCACTGCTGGTGGCAAAGATCCAGATGGATTGCAAGCAGCCATTGACGCCGCTAGAAAAATGGTCTCGTAGTATGATGAATGATCCTTTCTTACAAGAACAAGAGCCGTTCAAAAGTGCAGATGAGAAAGAGCTGACCTTTGCCACCTTTGGCAATCGTCTCGCCGCGACCTTACTGGATACCTTGTTCATTGTAATGCCGTTGGGACTGCTCAATGTACTCAATACGCTTTACTGGCGTGACTTTTATATCTATCTCGCTATCACGATTTGTATTCTAAGTTACAAACCCGTGTTAGAAACAATTTATGGCGCAACTTGGGGCAAGATGCTGATTGAAATCAAGGTGGTAGATTATGCTGGCGAACGCATTAATGCATTGCAAGCATGGCTGCGCAGCATTTTCACAGTATGCTTGACCTTAATCACCATACCATTTCAATATGCTATTTTCAATAATGAATACTTGAATAGCATTGATGGATTTATCAGCTATTCCACAGAAATGTCCATTGAGTATCCTGCACTAAGCACCATCTCAACCATCAATTTTTTCATCTTGACCATTGAAATCATCTTCTTAGTTACAGATGTGCCTAGAAGACGTGCTGCCCATGACCGTATAGCTAAAACGTATGTCATCAAAGATCCTGAGACTCTCTAATATTTGATTGTTATGAGAATTGCCGTTTATCCAGTAACTCAACAATTATGAGCACCGCTGGTCACATACGAGCCATGATCACTGTCATGAAGAACAACGCTAGACGTAGAAAGACTAGTGATAAATCTATGGCTGGTGCAGAAGCTGGATCCCTTTACAAATCTGGATCAAAAGCACCAACTTTTACCAAAAAACAAATTGCTGATACCAAAAAGGCTATCAGAGAAAAGGCTCAAAAGGAACAGCGCAGGAGACTGCAACTATTGACCGTTGTGATCATTGCAACGCCTATTTTATGTTATGCGATTTACAAGTTGCTGGAATATTTGATCTTCTAGCGATCCCGTATCCTTAGTAAATGCTGCGTACATTTAGCTTATGAAATTCACCACCAGCTTTGAGATTGAAAAGCATCCACTTCCTATTGATCATGACAGTCATGTGGTTTTGCTAGGCAGTTGCTTCACTGATCATATGTATCGCAAATTGCGCTACTATGGCTTTGATGCTGTTTCAAACCCTTTTGGGATATTGTTCAATCCTTTCAGTATATCTCACCTGGTAAGCAAATCAATTCAGGATGATTTCAAGCTAGATGATGTAGAATCCACTTTTTCATATCTCGCACATTCTGATATTGCCGGTGATGATCCTGATGCTGTTTTAACTGAATTGCAAACGGCTGGAAAAAAGCTGAAAGAAAGTCTTAATAAGGCAACTCATGTGATTATTACCTTGGGCACTTCTTGGATTTATGAGCTCAAAGAAAGCAGCCAAATCGTTGCTTCCTGCCATCAACAGCCACAAAAACTGTTTGATAAACGATTGCTCAAGATAGATGAGATCAACCAAAGTTTGAATAAACTAATAGATCTAATCCAGGGCTTGACACAGGCTTCCATCCTATTTACCGTATCGCCAGTACGTCACACTCGAGATGGCATGGTTGAGAATCAACGCAGCAAGGCGCGTCTTCATGAGGCAATACAGCAACAAGTAGATGCAAAAAGAGCATATTATTTTCCTAGTTATGAGCTTTTTATGGATGACCTACGCGACTATCGTTTTTATGATCGTGATATGATCCATCCCAATGAAATAGGTGTAGATTATGTGTGGTTACGCTTTCGCGAAAGCGTAATCAACCAAAACACCGCAACAGCAATTAAAGCACTTGAGAAACTACGCAAATTAGAACAACACAGACCGAAAGACGCCGCAACTCACGCTAGACAGGTTGATGAATTTAAAGTTAAAGTGCTGAATGAATTCCCTAACTTGACGCTATGATAAGAGGAATTAAAAACCTATTCATAGGTGCCGTCATTATGCTAATTGTGGTCTTAATTTATAATTGGATAAGTGACAGCAATAATGAACAAGAGCAGCTAGACGCGCAAACAGCCTTAATCTTAAAACAGGTAAATAACGTGAGTAAACTGGTCGTGACCGAGGCGCAGTTTGCCAAGGTGTACACCTATGAAAATACCAGAAGCTATGGTTGGGACTTTTATAGCAGCCGTAAGACTGCGCTGATAATTTCCAACGCCAGCGTACAAATTGCCTATGATTTAAGAAAACTAGAAGTCGAGGTTGATGAAGATTCAAAAACCATTGAAATTAAAAGCATTCCTGAGCCAGAAATCAAGGTCGATCCAGATCTTACCTTCTACAATTTAGAGAATGGCCTGACCAATAAATTTGAAGCTAAAGACCTAAACACCATCAAGAAACGCATCAAAAAAGATATTATTGAGAAAGTAAGAAAGGATCAAATCCTTGCCAACGCAGAAAACAGATTGCTAAGTGAGTTAAGTCAAATCTATCTATTAAGTAGCGTCTATGGCTGGAAATTGGAATACGATGGCACCGAAGTCAATAGTGAAAAGGAACTCAAATATCTGTTGGATTAAAGCCATCAAAAAATCCTTGCAGTTTGCACCACAAGGATTCTCATCATCAAAACTAAAACAAATTATGGGGTGTTGGATCGCTTCCTGCCGCGCAACTCTCTTAAGAGCTTACGCTTGAATTCAACCTCAGTTTTCTTGAGCTGCAGGAAACGTGTTGCTCCTATAACTTTAATCATCTTACGATAGCGTGATTCAAAATTACTCTCATTGAGCTCTGATTCTATCTCAAACATGCGGTCAACATAATCTGCGGCTTGCTCGTCTGACATGGTGTTGTAGTTAGAACCCAGCTCACGCATCAATCTTTTCTTTTGACGATATAGCTTCTCGCGATCTTCCTTTACTTCATTGAACAGCGGCCAGAATTTTTGTGCCTCATCAGATGTAAGATTGAGCGCGTTTGTAATGTAAGCTACCTCTAAAGCTTCAATTTTTTCTTGCGCTTGTTCAGTTTTTTGAATATTACTGACATTGCGCACTTGTGAAAATGCTGTGGTGCTTAGGGCAAGCACAATTATTAGGATGCTATTTTTCATTCTTCCATCATTTGGTTAAGGTCTACCTCATCTGCTAGGTAGTCGACGAGAACATCTTGATTAATGTCATTGTAGCTTTCATCTTCCAGAAAATCATCAGCGCCCAGATATAAAATCTCAAGGGCTTCCTCGTCTTGTGTTATGTCGGTTTCTGCGAGATACAGAATCAAATCTTCATTATCTAGGTCGTCCATGGTAAAGGAATTGCTGTTCCAGAAACCATTCACAGCAATAGCAAACACGATAATTGCAGCAATGGCTAATAGCGGAGTGATCCACGCTGGTTTATCAGAATCCATTTGAACGACCGGCTTATCAATCGTTTGATCCAGTAGGCGTTGCTCAAGATTTTCAAAGTATCCATCTGGAACTGTAAAAGGATTATCTCGAGAAGTATTTGAATCGTTAGTTATAGATGACAAACGAGCCAGATTTGATTCAAAGTAGCCGTCTGGCACCTTGAAACCTAGATCTTCATGTTTGTTATTCTTTTTCATAATTCTATGACTGCTTTGAGCAGTGTTAGTTTAATCTCGTTTAAGGTACGCTTCAATTTTTTTTGCCGCAATATGATAGCTAGCTTTTACAGCACCTTCAGTAAGTTCAAGAATGCTGGCAATATCCTTGAATTTGATCTCATCATAATATCGCATATTAAAGATCTCTTTTTGTCTATCAGGTAATCTTGCAAGTGCTCGCTGGAGTTCGAGTTGAATTTCATCACCAGAAAAATAAACATCTGCTTCCAGTTGATCCACTAGATATTCTTGTAGCTCGGCACTTTCAATTTTTACGGTGCGTGACTTTTTCTTGAGAAAGGTCATGCTCTCGTTGTAGGCAATGCGGTACATCCAGGTGCTCAATTTACTATCACCTTTAAAATTGCCTATACCTCTATGAATCTTTATAAACACATTCTGGACCACGTCATCTGTGTCCTCGTGATTCAATAAAATCTTACGGATTTGCCAATAGATATTCTGCTGATATTGTGCTACCAGTAAACGAAAGCCCTTATCCAGAGATTTGGGATCCTTGATAAGAGCGATGATTTCGTTTTCTGTTACTTGGCTCATTCAGGCTTTAAGACTAGCGTGTTTTGCAATAGTTTAATCACAATCAAAAAATTATGATTGGATCGATTTTTGCTTAGTTTTATCTTCAAATTTAATAAGAATGCAACCTACTGAATTTAAACAAACACCATCAAAGTATCAGCCACTTATTGAGGTTGATGATACTACAAGAGCAACGTTTTACCGCAAGACGTACACTCATGTCGCACTAGCAGTTTTACTTTTTATTGTTCTTGAAACCATGTTACTGCGCATCGATCCTTTGGTTGAGTTGATGCTAAGTCTAGCACAAGGCTGGACGTGGCTTCTAGTTTTAGGTGGTTTCATGTTTGCCACCAGCTATGCTGAGAAGTTAGCGCACACAACCCATGATAAGACCACACAATACGGAGCACTATTCCTTTTTGTACTGGCAGAAGCGATCATTTTTGTACCGCTTGTCTACATCGCTTTATTTTATGGCGAGATGGAATATTTCTCTACCATCAATCAAGCAGCAATTATGACGTTGGCGTTGTTTACAGGCTTGAGTGCAGTCGTATTGCTAACCAAAAAAGACTTTTCATTCCTACGTAGTTTTCTAGCAATAGGCTTTGTAATTGCCATCGGCGCCATCATCGCTGGGATGATCTTTGGCTTTAATCTAGGTCTGGTCTTCAGCGCTGGAATGGTGGTACTTGCCGCAGGAACCATTCTATATCAAACCTCACAACTCGTCCACAAATACGACACCGATCAATATGTAGGCGCTTCCCTAGGCCTATTTGCATCCTTGATGCTGCTGTTCTGGTATGTGTTGAGCATCTTTATGGGACGTGATTAAATCTTGGTACTTACTTAAAACAAAAACAGCGCCCATTGGGCGCTGTTTTTGTTTCTAGCAATAACTCTGAAAAGTCATATAAAATAAGGTGTTCTTGATTTTTGTTATATTAAGAGCAATAACAGTAAACAATCTAATTAACTCTTTTATATGCCTATCAAACAGAAACTTTATATTCTTTCCATAGTTTTACTTGTATTGTCTTGTAAGACGGAAAATCAATCAGCCATTGAGCCAGAGCCTGAAAATATGAGTCTATTGGTAGGTGAGGTGAAAGATTTTCCAGATAGTACCTGGATTTATCTAAGCTATGAAGGAAATGATGCAGACTCAACAATGGTCACAAAAGGTAAATTCCAATTCGAGCAAACAGTCGAATACCCAAAAAGTTACACGATTTACACAAAAAACCCGCCTAATTGGAGTAGTATTTGGTTAGAAGAAGGCACTACGACATTTAGCGCCAGGAATGGAGACTTCAGAAATGCAATAGCATCAGGAACTGCCACTCAAGAAGAAGACAATTCATTTGTTGAGTCGTTAGGAGGCTATTGGAATAAACAAGATAGTCTGAGATTGATTTATATAGATACGTTGCAACCAGCTATAGAACAAGAAAAAGCGTCAGACTACGCAGCAAAATTAAGAGCCGATAAATTCAAAAAAGAGCAAGCCTACATTGCCGAAAATCCTAATTCTTATTTAAGTGCTCACCTATTGGATTTTTATACAACTACTTATGGTTACGATACCGTAAACCTTCTTTTCTCAAAATTTCCGGACAGTTTAAAATCTTCTGCCTACGGTATGAGAATTAATAAGTTTCTTGATACAAATGAAAGTCCCGACATAGGTGATGACTACATAGATTTTACCCTAAAAAATGACACTGGCGAGATGGTAAAATTTTCCGAAGCTAGAGGTAAACTAACGCTTATTGATTTTTGGGCCTCGTGGTGTGGCCCATGTATTGAAGAATATCCAACATTAAAAAAAGTATATGAACAAAATAAAGCTAACGGCTTTGAAATAGTAGGTGTTTCACAAGACTTAAATGAAGAGCCATGGCTGGAAAGCATTAAAAAAAATAGACTCAATTGGACAAACCTTATTAATGATAAAAATAGCCCAAGTGACCCATACCTGATTTATGGAATCAATGGTATTCCAGACAATTTTCTTGTTGATGAAAATGGTAAAATCATCGCACGCAACCTACGTGGTGAAGATCTTGAAAAGGCTGTAAAAGATTACTTCAAATATCGCCGACCTGATAACGATGTCTTCTAATAATAAAAACAGCGCCCCATGAGCGCTGTTTTTGTTTTAATTAGTAATCGCTTTCCACTTTAAACCTTCTAGAATCGTTGTCAGTCCGGTAATCTTCTCTTTCTTACCTGCTTTCATATCGCTGTATATGGCATAGGGTGTTGCGCCAATTAACGTCGCTACTCCAGTAGCGCTTTCAACAAAGTTTTTATCTTTTGCATCGGGCAAATCTGTTTGAAAAGAACCAAATGATATTGCTTCTAACTCGTTAACCAACGACACATATTTTAGTACATTGGATCCAGTGATTGCATCATCATCAGTAAAATACCTATTGATTTTACGGTAAAATCTTAAGGCATTTTTGTTGATCATATCCGCATTTAATTGATTGATGAAAATATCAACCACTCTTTTCTCATTGATGTACTCTTTGATATAATCTGACCTAAAAATTCTCAACATAGAAATTCTTGCTTCAGATAGTGCTAAATCTGTCTCGATCTTCTTTTTCTCCTCATCACTCGCGGATTTGAGCGACTCCCGATAGGATTTGATCTTTTGATTCTCTTCATTTATAAAATTTTTGAACTGACCTTCATAAGAGTCCAGTTGCAACTCAGCATCAGATTTTATAAATGTTAAATAACTAACTAATCCTAAAGGTTTCACATCGTCTTTGGAAAGCTGGGAATAGCCAGATACATATATTAGAAGTAAGCAAATGGTATAGAGTGTTTTCATGATAAACAATTTGATTCTAAACTAGAAACATTGTAAAGCAAAAAAAATACCCTTTAAAGGGTATTTTCTGGTACTAATGGAATGGGATCGAATATTCTAATCCCTAATCAACTTCTTGTAACGTATTCTTTTAGGCGTTACATCACCCAAGCGTTTCTTCTTGTTCTCTTCATACTCGGTAAAGCTACCTTGGAACGAATAGACTTGTGAATCACCTTCAAAGGCAATGATATGTGTACAAACTCTATCAAGGAACCATCTATCGTGCGAGATAATCACGGCACAACCTGCAAAGTTTTCCAGACCTTCTTCTAGCGCTCTCAAGGTATTCACGTCAAGATCATTGGTAGGCTCATCCAGAAGCAACACGTTTCCTTCCTCTTTCAACGTCATCGCTAGGTGCAAACGGTTGCGCTCACCACCAGATAGCGTGGCTACCTTTTTATTCTGCTCTGATCCCGAAAAGTTGAATCGGCTCAAATAAGCTCGCGAATTCACCATCTTGCCGCCCATCATGACCGTGTCCTGACCATCGGCAAAGTTCTCCCAGATAGATTTTTCTGGATCGATGTTACTGTGCGTTTGATCTACATAAGCCAACTTTACCGTATCACCTACTGTAAAACTTCCCTTATCAGGTTCCACCTCATCCATTATCATCTTGAAAATGGTGGTCTTACCAGCACCGTTGGGTCCTATAATTCCCACGATTCCATTTTGTGGTAGTGTAAAATTCAAGTCTTCATACAGCAGCTTATCGCCAAAGGCTTTACTCACTCCTGTCGCCTCGATCACGTTAGTTCCTAGTCGTGGACCATTAGGAATGTAGATCTCTAGCTTTTCTTCCTTGGCTTTTTGATCTTCATTCAACAACTTGTCATAGTTATTTAAACGCGCTTTTTGCTTGGTCTGGCGACCTTTGGCACCTTGACGTACCCAATCCAACTCTCGCTGTAACGTTTTGCGACGTTTAGATTCTGATTTCTCTTCCTTGGCAAGACGGTCGCTTTTCTGTTCCAACCAGCTAGAATAATTCCCTTTCCATGGGATTCCTTCACCACGATCCAATTCTAGGATCCAGCCAGCAACATTATCTAGGAAATAACGGTCGTGCGTTACCGCGATTACCGTTCCTTTATATTGCGCTAGATGTTGTTCCAGCCATAAAACCGATTCGGCATCAAGGTGGTTGGTAGGCTCATCCAGCAGTAAAATCTCTGGTTGTTGTAGCAATAATCTACACAATGCTACACGACGCTTCTCACCACCAGAAAGGTTTTCAATACTTGCATCGCCTGGTGGCGTGCGCAAGGCGTCCATTGCGATTTCTAGTTTAGTATCCAGTTCCCAGGCGTTGAGTGCATCGATCTTGTCCTGCAATTCTGCCTGACGGTTCATGAGCTTCTCCATCTTGTCGGCATCGCTGTAAACCTCTTCTTTACCAAAATCGTCATTGATCTGATTGTATTCATCTAGAATTGCAACGGTTTCTGCCACGCCTTCACGCACGATTTCCATCACGGTTTTACTCGCATCCAGTTCTGGTTCTTGTTCCAGATAACCTACTTTGTAACCAGGCAGGAAATGAATATCACCCTGGTAATTTTTCTCCTTGCCAGCAATAATCTTGAGCAAGGTCGACTTACCCGAGCCATTGAGACCCAGAATACCAATCTTGGCGCCATAGAAGAAACTCAAATGTATGTTCTTCAATACCTGTTTTCCCGTGCTTTGGTAGGTCTTTGACAGACCAGACATGGAAAAAATTACTTGTTTATCGTCACTCATGTTTAGATGTTTTGTCTTGTAATAATGTATTCAATTGTTTGAGAGATTGATCTGTGTAACGCTTTCGCGAAAGCTTCATCACATCAAGCCCTTGTACTTTTAATAAAAGTCCTTGTTCTTTCAATTCAAATTCCTGCACGTCGCTGAAGGTGAAACCTACGGACTTTTGCCCAAGTAATTTAAATGTTGCACTCTTGTCGCTGTACGAAATGGCGTTGGCACTGGTAAAGCTGTCCAAACTCAAACTGGTAAAGGCTGCAACGGCAAGACCAGCGGCAATGTAAGCCCATTGTTCCGGTGCGTCCAGTATCCAGCAAGCAACCGCAATCACGATCAAAACAACGCCAGTCAAGGCAAAACCACGATACCTAGCAGATGTCAAATCAATAAATTTGATACTGCGCTGCACCTACACTCTACCTTTAAGGGCGTTGAAAACCCATGCAATGGCAAAAAATCCGATGCCCACCGCGGCAAAACCATAACCCGCTACGTCTCTATATCTAAAGGCGCCTAGTGCGATCAAGCCTAGTCCTATAATAATCATGATGAGCACTGCCCATCCTAACACTCCGTTTTTATTCATCGCCATAATCTATCCATTTAATCTATCAAATATAAGGTGGTCAGGTCTAGTCTGTTTTGACTTTTTTTGACCCGCGATATAGTTCATACTTCACTAGTCGAGCCTCAAGTTTACCGTTGTACAATTTAATACGTTTGCTGGTTTTTAGGCCTACATGTTTCAAGGCTTCTAGATTACCTGTAATGAGCCATGCGGTACTACCGGCATATCTGCTCTTGAGCGTGTCGCCTATTTCTTTATAAAAAGCCTCCATATCGATCTCCAGTCGCTCATCATACGGTGGATTAAACATGAGAAATGCCTGTGCACTTTGTGAATCTCTAAAGAAATCACCTTTCTCTAGACTAATAAAATCAGTAAGATTGGCATTCTTTACATTTTCCCTTGCTTTTTCAATAGTGTAACCATCGGCATCACGTGCGATGATCTTGCCATCAAACTCACGCATCTTCTTCAAGCAACTTTCCTGGATATTCTCAAAGAGCTGGTTGTCATAGTCTGGCCATTTTTCAAAGCCAAATTCTGGCCTATTGATATTGGGTGCGATGTTCGCGCCTATCATGGCTGCCTCAATCGCTATGGTACCACTACCGCACATAGGATCAATAAAAGTCGATCGCTGATCCCAATCACTCAGCAAAATAATTCCAGCCGCTAGCACCTCGTTGATTGGCGCGACGTTGGTTTTTTCACGGTAGCCACGTTTATATAATGGCTCACCGCTGGTGTCCAGCGATACATCGACTGTCTGATCATTGATGTGAACAGATATGCGCAAATCTGGATGCTTGGTATCCACATCTGGTCGCCTACCCGATTGATTGCGTATCTGATCCACAATCGCATCCTTGGTTTTCAAGGCAACATACTGACTGTGATTGAAATATTGAGAAGAAACCGTGGCGTTGACAGCCAGCGTATCGTGCGGCGTCAAGTACTCGCTCCAGTCCATCTGGTAAATGCCGTCGTACAAATCCACCTCATTGCGAGCGCGGAAACTGTGTATGGGTTTCAAAATCCTGATCGCCGTGCGCAGCATCATGTTTGCCTTGTACATAAAGCCTTGATCACCAGAAAAGCTTACCATGCGCACGCCAGGTTTGATGTCCATCGCGCCCAGGTTTCTTAGCTCTTTTTCCAGTACTTCTTCAAGGCCAAAAAGCGTTTTGGCAATCATCTTAAAATTTTGCGACATGCAGGCAGATTTGAGCGGCAAAATTAAGGTATTTTTGTGGCCTATGGATGATGCGCAGCACTCTAAAACTTGGTATGCCAGCTGGTTTAACACGCCGTACTATCACATGCTGTACAAGGATCGTGATTATCAAGAAGCCGCTGATTTCATGCAGCAACTCACTGATAAATTAGAGTTGACTCAAGGTGCCAAAATCCTGGATCTTGCCTGCGGTCGTGGTCGCCACAGCATGTATTTGAACAAGCTGGGTTATGATGTGACTGGTGTAGATTTGAGTGAGAGTAGTATAGCTTTCGCGAAAGCGAGATTAAAAAACATCAAAGAAGGACACTTAGAACTGGACGAGCCTGATCAATCCTCGCTGCAATTGGATCGCATCAAGTTTGCCGTACACAATATGACGGTGCCTTATACTGATACCTTTAATGCGGTGTTCAATCTCTTTACCAGTTTTGGATATTTTGACGATCCACAGGATAATCAAAGAACTGTAAGCAGCATCAAGAAGATGTTGAAGCTTGATGGATATGGAGTGATTGATTTTTTCAATTCGCATCACGTGATAGAGCATCTTGTGCCTTATAATGAGAAAGAAGTGCGCGGCATCATGTTCAAGCAATCACGTAGGTTTGAGGATGGTTTTATCTTCAAGGACATAGAGTTTGAAGACGACGGCGAGCGCTATAAGTTTACCGAGCGCGTGAGTGCATTGACTCAGGAGGATTTCTTGAATTACCTCGACACTGCTAGTCTCGAATTGGTACACACTTTTGGCGATTATCAATTAGCTGACTTTGATCAAGAAACATCACCACGATTGATACTGGTTTTTAAAATCGCTGTGTCATGAATTACCTGTTCACATTTCTAGCAGTTGTTGCTGGCGCCTTGCTTGCCTGGCAAGTGCGTGAGATCTCTAGAAAGCGCTTGAAATTGCTACTGGCATTCTCTGGTGCGTTATTGCTAAGTGCGGTCGCTACAGAATTCCTACCTGAAATCTACACAGAAGGCTCGGTTGATTACGGCATCTACCTTATCGCTGGTGTTTTTATCCAGATCATTCTTGAATTCTTCTCAAAAGGCGCGGAACATGGACACTTGCACATCGATAAAAATGTAAGTGCTTTTCCTTATGCCCTATTTTTAAGTTTGTGTTTGCATGCTTTTCTTGAAGGAATGCCATTGCAATCCAACGATAGCATGGTTTATGCGATTGCCGTTCACAAACTGCCCATCGCCTTTATTTTTACGGCATTCTTGATAGCAAATAAGGCCAGTTTTGTACGCATATTCATTGTAATGAGCATCTTTGCGGCTATGTCGCCACTAGGAACACTGCTAGCTGCAGAAATAGGCTGGGTGCAAGAAGTCATGTTGCCTATAAAGGCAATAGTTGCAGGTATCGTCTTGCACGTATCTACCACGCTCATTCTTGAGTCGAGCGATGGTCACAAGTTCAACCTTGCCAAATTGCTTGCGATGATTCTAGGTGCTGCACTGGCTTTTTTGATTTAATCATTTCTTGACAAACACCATGCAATGCTGCCATGGTAGGTGATCAATATTTTCTTTGAGCTTGAATCCGTTGGCGTTGAACTCTTTCACGGCTTGAGCCTCGCTCATTTTATGAATTGTCTTTATAGGAATTTGAGGATCCTCGCCGCGATATTCAATGAGATAGATCTCGCCATCTTTCTTTAAGGCCTTGCGCATAGACGCAATCATCGCTACCGGAAAGCTGAATTCATGATACACATCTACCATCAAAATTTTATCGACAGAGTTGGATGGCAAATTCACGCTTTTCTCTGACCCTAAGATTAGCTCTACATTTTCAATGTTACTTTCTTCTTTTTTGTAATTCATCGCCGCCAGCATCTCTGGCTGTATATCGACAGCATAGATCTTACCTTCAGGTACCTGTGGTGCCATTTTAAACACATGATAACCAGATCCAGCGCCTATATCTGCAATGTTATCATCTGGCTGAATGTTCATGTTTTCAAGCAGGATGGATGTGTTTTCTTCTTGTTCTCTTTCTGGACGCTCCAGCCATTCCATGCCTTGAAATCCCATGACATGCGCAATCTCACGACCCATGTACCACTTGCCTATACCATTGATGCTGCCTGATTTATAGACGTAGTCTTGAGAGCTTTCGGTTTGTTCGTCTGACCGAGTAGAGTCAGTAGTTTGGGTTTGTCCTTTGCAGCTTGTGAGCGAGAAGCTTAAAAATATTAATGAAAAGATGTATTTGAAGTATTTCATACTCTGTTGGTCGTGAGAACGATGAATCAGTTACTTCAAATTTATATTAGGATTGTGATTGACCTGTTTTTTCAAAATACTTATTTACCACACCCAGCTGAATGAGTTGCTCCAATTTTCTATCTTGAAACTGCCTCACATGCTCATGAGCGTTTTTGATAAGTTGAGCAGCTTTATCGGCATGATCGATAAAGGATTGTAAGCGTTCATTGAGGTTGGAATAATCGTCATTTATCAGAATATAATGATGATCAGGAATCAAGGTGCCTTCCATAAACCAGCTTTCATACTTAGGTTTTGGCATGACGGCAATGGAATTTGAGGACATCACCCATTTGAGATTAGTGGCCACATCATTACCTTCAATACATAGGATAAACTTGTAATCCAACTGTTGTTCAATAGTCATTCTAGGTTTTAGAAACTCCTCAAAGTCGGCGGTTTTATTTACCTTGCCTATATCACACAACGGACTATCAAAATACTGCTGGACAAACTGCACTCGATGTGGTTGTGCCGCTCTCATCTTGCCACGCCATACCAGCCGGTCCTGTTTCTGTGTAAATGATTTCCTATCGCTGTCGACAAAATTAAAATGCCTAACCGCGTTAAGTTTCATCAAAACGGAGTTCTCGTGAGGTACTTGAATAGGTCTGGTTTTTACAAAACTAGCTTGATCGGGCACAGTGGTTACATCGCCAGGTTCTACGAGAAACTCGAGATTAGGATCAAAAGTTTTTAAATGCTTTTTGAGATCAAAATAATAGACCTTCTGCTTTTTGGGTCGTGAGTAATCTGCAATCGATATCGGATTGATAAGTTCCCGCGGTTGATCAAGTTTATTATAATAATTGATACGAGCTAGAACTTGTTGTTGCGTGGTTTGATCTAAAGAATCAAAAATAACTTGAAAGGATTTTCTTCTAGAAAAATCGGGTAGCCATTCCTGAGCGTAAGCACTAATATAATATCGCAACTTACTCTGTTTGTACTTACCTGATAGCCTGTCTAAATCACCCAACATGATTTTTAAACTTACAATATTCATAAAATTACTTGAGCACCAGCCATACCATCACTGCGTGACTAAAACTACCGCCCAAAACAAATAGGTGCCAAATCACGTGGTTGAAATACAGTTTACTCCAGGCATAAAAAACGATGCCGACTGTGAAGAACAGGCCACCTGCAATCAACGCGTACATTTGAGCATCAGTAAATACGTCCCGCAAGGCAGGTAAATCAATAACGATAAGCCAACCCATGACCAGATACAGCAAACTGCTGAAAACATCATATTTACCAGTCAAAAACAACTTCCAAATAGTACCAAAAGCCATGATACCCCAACTTATCATCAAAATTAAATGACCATTGGATCCATTGAGTGACAACAAACATATGGGCGTATAGGTTCCTGCAATACTTATATAGATCGAGATATGATCCATCTTTCGCAGTCGCCTCTTCAATCTACCCATGGGAACATGATGATACCAGGTAGATGCGGTGTATAGAAAAACCTGAGAAAAGCAATAAACTCCTATTGCGATTAGCGAATTAGGACGACCATCTGCGATAGCCTTAGGAATCATAAAAAAAGACAGAATTATAAATACAGCAAGCCCAAAGCCATGCGTGTAAACATTCCAGCGTTCTTCTTTAAGCGTTTGAGGTCTAGACATCTATTGCCATTGTGATCATTTTCTTTCTGGCCTGCTCATATTCTGCTACTACATTCTCTATGACCTGAGCGGCAGGTAGAATATCATTGATCATTCCAGAGACCTGACCTATTTCAAGTTCGCCTTCATCCATATCGCCTTCAAACATGCCTTTTTTGGCACGAGCGCGCCCTAGTAATTTTTGTAAATCTTCCTTTGACGGACTTGACTTATATAATTCTTGAACATCATTCCAAAACTTATTGCGCATCAACCGCACGGGTGCTAATTCCTTAAGTGTGAGATGTGTGTCGCCCTCGCCGGCATCAACGATAGCTTTTTTAAAGTTTATATGACTACTCGCCTCTTCAGTACAAACGAAACGACTGCCCATTTGAACACCATGGGCACCCAGTGTCATGGCTGCCAGCATACCTCTACCCGTGGCGATACCACCAGCAGCAATGAGCGGTATATCAATAGCTTCAGAAACCTGTGGAATAAGAGTTAGCGTTGTCGATTCCTCACGGCCGTTGTGGCCGCCAGCCTCAAAACCTTCCGCAACGACGGCATCGACTCCAGCTTCTTGAGATTTTAAAGCAAATTTGACTGAACTCACCACGTGAACCACAGTAATGCCAGCTTCCTTGAGTTGTGGTGTGTAGCTTTTAGGATTTCCTGCGCTCGTAAAAACGATTGGTACTTTCTCCTCTATGATAATGTCCAGTATCTCATCAAGATCTGAATAAAGTAATGGAACGTTGACACCGTAAGGCTTGTCCGTTGCTTTTTTGGTTTTTTGGATATGCTCACGTAAAACATCTGGGTACATCGATCCAGCACCAATTAGTCCCAAGCCGCCAGCATTACTGACTGAACTAACTAGTTTCCAGCCGCTTGCCCATACCATACCTCCTTGAATGATTGGGTATTTTATATTGAACAGTCGGGTGATTGGATTTTTCATGGCTGCAAAGATAATGGCTAATTATTGCTAGCAGTGATATTCACTTATTAGGGAACTTTGTCAACGGAACAACTAACTATTTACCTGAAAGCTTTAGTCGATAACGATCTTGAAGGAATTCAATCCATCGTTCAGTGCAACGATATAAATACCACTAGACAAAGTATTGAGATCAAAAGAGGATTTCCCTGTTGCATTGTTTAGTAATAGTTGTCCTTGCAAATTAAAGATAGAAACCTTACTCACACTAATATCGCCAGCGACTATTGTCAAAATATTACTTCTCACGTAGTATTTAAAATCTTTGGGCTGCTGGACAAAATCATTTGAAAGTGTATTGAAAACCGCACCAAAATCTGGAATGCCATAACCCAACTGATTATCAGGATTATCTGCTTGAGTGGCACTTTGTCGCACGGCTTCCATCAATTCTTGGGGTGTTCTATCTGGAAAAGCGCCAACCAGCGATGCCATAGCACCAGCAATAACTGGTGAACTATAACTTGTACCGTTGCCACTTCGCAAATCATCACTCTCATTAATCAAAATCGTGCTGCTACCTTGCGCCACCACATCTGGTTTTATGCGACCATCAAATGTTGGCCCGATGCTAGAGAAATCGGACTTACTTTCATTTGCGGTGACAGACCCTATGGTAAACACACCATCTGCATCTGCTGGTGCGGCGATGTATGGATAGCTATTTACTCTACCAAAGTTTCCTGCGCTAGTAACTACCAACAATCCCTTTGCCGCGGCAATTTCTGCACCTCTTGATATGAATGAACTTCCGTTCATGTCTTCATAAGTAAGACTCTCGTTATCATTGGCAAACTGTAAATATCCCAACGAGACATTTACTACATCAACACCTAACGAGTCTGCACGCTCTGCAGCCGCAACCCAATAACTCATTTCCACAGGAGTTTCAGATGTCTCATCTTCTGTACGATATAGATAATAAGACGCATCTGGAGCACTACCTTCAAATTGTGTGTCGCGACTTGCTCCCATGATGCTCAAGACTCTAGCGCCATGAAAGTTATTACCATAAATACTCTCATCACCATCCACAAAATCATAACCTCCTAAAAGATTGCGATTGGATCGCATTTGCTCAAAAGCTGTGTTAGTATCCACGCCAGGAAACCCACTATCAGTCACGGCAATAATTACATCAGTACCTATGTGACCAGCATCATGCAATTCATCCAGTGCAATCATCTCAATCTGGTTTGTAGCACTACCATAGTCCAGCGGTGGATCAAGATCTTCCTTGAACTGATTTAGCTCTATTTGACTAGCACTTTTGCTTTGGTCTGCATAATCTACTCGTTCTACAAAATCTAGGTTGTTGAGCGCCTCGATATCCTCAAACTGACCTACCACGTGCACGCAATTATTCCACTTGGACTGGGTACGGTAATCAATTCCCGTTTGTTGTTTGATCGTGGCTACATAAGTCTGATTCATAGGCACATCGCGCTCGTCTAGAGTGATACCGTGGCGCTGTTTGCGATCTAGCGCACGCTGCGTCAACATGGTGGTTGGGTTGTCTAGGAATGCCTGCTCTTGCGGCTTATCAGTAAAATAAACCCAAGCATGTAGTTGTTGAGCAGATAGTTCTCCTACCAGCAACAAAGTAGTGACTATAAATATGATCTTTTTCATAACGGTAATTTAAGCAATAACACCCGAACCTAGGCATTCACCATCTTGATACCATGCGGCAAATTGACCAGAGCTTATCGCGCTTTGCGCATTATCAAAGATCACATAGAGACCTTCTTCTCGCTGGTGTAAGGTAGCCGGCTCTAATGTTTGTCGATAACGTATGCGCGCCATAACATCCATGGTCTCACCTACCATAATCGATAAATCTGGTCGTATCCAGTGTACCTCATCTTGTGCAATAAACAGTCCACGACGGTACAACCCTGCATGATCTTTACCTTGACCTACGTATATAGTATTGGTTTCCACATCAGTCTCTATGACAAATAAAGGCTCAACCGTACCACCTACGGCAAGACCACGACGCTGCCCACGTGTAAAATAGTGCGCACCTTGATGTTGTCCTTTTACTTGTCCATCTGTTTTTTCATAAGTACGCTTTCGCGAAAGCGTAACAACCTCATCATCACTACTACCAGTCATACTCTTGTGCATGCTAACGGATACGGGAACCTCAACGATATCACCAGTTTTAGGTTTCAATTGTTGTTGTAGAAAGTCTGGCAAGCGCACCTTGCCAATAAAACAAAGGCCTTGACTATCTTTTTTACCAGCGGTAATCAAATCTTGGGAAGCTGCAATCTCACGAACTTCAGATTTTTGAAGATGACCTATAGGGAAAAGTGTTTTGGCAAGTTGGTCCTGTGATACCTGACATAAAAAATAGCTTTGATCCTTGTTAGAATCGGCGCCACTGATCAATCGGTGAACTTGTTGATCGTCAATGGTGATGGTATCTTTTTGACAGTAATGTCCAGTTGCAACAAAGTCTGCACCTAGATTCATGGCTATATCCATAAACACGTCAAACTTGATCTCACGATTGCAAAGTACATCAGGGTTGGGCGTACGACCGCGTGCATACTCATCAAACATGTAATTGACTATTCGATCCTTGTACTGCTCGCTTAAATCGACTGTCTGGAATGGTATGCCCAACTTGTCTGCGACGAGCATGGCATCATTAGAATCTTCTAGCCATGGACACTCGTCACTTATGGTCACGCTGTCATCGTGCCAATTCTTCATAAACAGACCTATCACTTCATGACCTTGCTCGATAAGCAAATGTGCGGCTACACTGCTGTCAACACCACCTGAAAGTCCTACTACTACCTTTGCCATGCTGCAAAAATAGCGCAACTATAAATCTTTGTGCTGACGAGTATATTTTATTTAACTATGAGAAGTTTCTTGGTTTCTATGACCAGTACAACTTCGTCACAAAATCGCCTAGTTACGGCAATAGATGCGCCATAGATTCGTTATTTTGCCAGTCCTAAATACCTGTTGAATGAAGATGCGTTTTTTATACCTATTGTTTGCTTTCTCCCTGATTATAAGTTGTACCGATGAGGACGATAATAACAATGTTATCAATGGACCCAGCGCACTTGATTTTGTCAGCGAGAGTCCAGATCACACAATACTGTTGCAAGCGCTGGAACGTACTCGTCTTGACGAGTCACTTGAGACCAGTAATAACTTAACGATTTTTGCGCCCAATGATAATGCTTTCCGCCAATTTCTTGCGGCCAATAATTTTGGTAGTGTCAACTCTATACCAGAGGATCTCCTGACGCTCGTTCTTCAATATCATATACAGAATGAGGTTAAAACAACCGATCAATTAGGATCTCAGTATTTTAAAACGCTAGCTACTGTTGATAATGACCAACTAGACGTGTTTGTGTCAAAGGATGAAGAAGACAACTTGCGACTCAACAACGAGGCAGATGTGATTCTTGCAGATGAAATAGTAAGTAACGGTGTGATACATGTAATCGACGATGTACTTGATATACCTAGTGTGGTCACTTTGATCGCGGCAAATCCCGATTTTGACTTGCTAGAAGAAAGCTTGAGACAAGAAGGTCTTGCCGTAACCCTAGATGATCTAGAAGATGCTAGTGCTCCATTCACCGTTTTTGCTCCTAGCGACGCAGGTTTTCAAGCATTTATTGACGAGGATGAAGAAGATGGATTTGAAGACAGTGATGATGTACTAGAGCTGGATAATCTTGATGATATCTTGTTATATCATGTTCTAGGAGATAACGCTTTAAGGCTTGAAGACTTTGAGGATGGATCGACCATTGGTCCATTAGGCGATGGTACTTTTCTCCTGGCGACGTCCAGCGGTTTTACCATTGCTGATGAGAATGATCGCATCACAACGATTGTGACTACAAACATTACTGCCTTTAATGGCGTGATCCATTCGCTAGACAACATATTGCTACCAGAGTAACATGAAATTTACTCTAGCAATCAAGCACAAAGTCCATCAAGCATGCATAAAAGTTGTTGCAGATAAGATCAAGCTGATCAATCAAAATCTTGCAGAATTGATGCATGCAAAAACCAGCGAAACCAAAAGTAGTGCTGGTGACAAGTATGAGACTGGTATGGCGATGATTCAAAATCAAGAAGAGCTTTTTAAAACACAGCGAGCACAGTATTACTCACAGCAAGCTGCCTTGAACAAATTGGATCCTGGCACTGCTCATGAGATAGCGCAGCGTGGGTCGCTTGTGCAAACCACTGCAGGAATCTTTTACTTATCGGCGGCGCTGGGAAAACTTGAGCTAGATGGCATGGAAGTTTTTGCCGTTAGCATGGAATCACCTATTGCGCAAGCATTGGAAAATGGTAAAGTGCAAGACGAATACGTCGTCAACGGTTTGAAAAACCGTATTTTGCTGCTGATCTGACTCATTTTACTATGAAAAAACTAGAAGCACAAATTGACGAATTGCAAGAATTCTATCAAATGGGTGATTTGTCAAAGGCACAAGTTTCCAAAAGTGGCATTTATTGGCATGTGGATCACTGCTTGCGTATTCTTGAGGCTGTGCCACAGGCCTTGGCTTCTTCTACCGCGGTAGATTATAAACCTAAAAATAGTTTTACCAAATTTCTGATTATGACCACCGGTTGGATTCCTAGAGGAAAAGGTCGCGCTCCCAAGTATGTTACTCCAAAAAAAGGCAACATTCCCGAAACGGTGATCGAGCAGCGTTTTGAAAATGCACGACAGCAAGTTAATACATTGAAAGATCTGGAAGCCGATAAGCATTTTTACCATCCGCTATTTGGGTCATTGACTAAGAAAAAGGCGATTAAGTTTTTGGGCATTCACACACATCATCATCTCAAGATATTGAGAGATATGGTCGCCTGATTAGAGCTTTTCAAGTTTAGCGCCATCCCATGAATAGGTCATTACAGGCTCTCTAACAGCTGGCTGTCCAAATTGACGAGACTTCACAATAATGTCTATGAGGCTTTTGCCGTTTTTGCTTTCGCGAAAGCGTAACTCATGCACATAATTAATCCCATCATAATATTCATTTCTCAATAATGGCAACTCTACAATACTGTCTTGAGTCATAAATAAATATCGATCAATTTCAAAACGATCGTTAGCCATAAATTCCGAACGCAATAGCACGATTTCTTTGACATTAGGTAGAGTTTCATCCAGCTTATAAACATTGGCAGCCTGCATGCCAGCCACTTCATCTTTTTCAAGAATTATTGCCTTAACCGGAGTTCCTGTTGAGTCAGATAGAACGGATCTTATCACAGCATGATGCTGCAAGGACTTTCTAGCCCTTTCCATGTCCTCCTTACTAGATATGGATAGTGTGTAATAATCAATAGGAATTAATCCAGCGGCTGTTTGAGCCATTGCATGAACACCTAGTAACATTGTGGATAAGAAAAATAGCTTTTTCATAAGTAATAATAACGATGACAAAGTACAGCATATTTTGATAAACCATATTTTTACATCAAAATATTGAATGTGCGTATAGATATCATCACCGTATTACCAGAATTGATTGAAAGCCCGTTTGAGGCCTCTATACTAAAGCGTGCTGTTGATAAAGGCCTGGTAGAAGTTCATATGCACAACTTGAGAAAATATGGTCTTAATAAGTACAACCAGGTAGATGATTACCAGTATGGTGGTGGCGCTGGCATGGTAATGATGATCGAGCCTATCGATAATATGATCTCACAGCTCAAAAGCGAGCGTGAATATGATGAAGTGATCTATATGACACCCGATGGTGAGACGCTCAATCAAGGAATTGCCAACCATTTATCGACTAAAGGGAACTTAATTATCCTATGCGGTCATTATAAAGGGGTTGATCAACGAGTACGTGATCTATTCATCACTCGTGAAATTTCTATAGGTGATTATGTATTGAGTGGCGGCGAGCTGGGAGCTGCGGTATTATGTGATGCGGTGATACGATTAATTCCTGGCGTGATTAGTGATGAGACTAGTGCGTTGACTGATAGTTTTCAAGATGATTTGCTGGCGCCACCAGTTTACACGCGACCAGCAAATTATAAAGGACACGAGGTTCCTGAAATCTTGACCAGCGGTAATACACCTGCTATCGATCAATGGCGTGAGGATCAAGCCTACGAACGCACAAAAAAGCGCAGACCTGATCTTTTAACTGACAATTAATATCGATTAATAGTCAATATTGTTTAATTTTGTTTTAATCAGGTAATTATGAAAATACTTTTACTCTCTTTTCTTCTTAGCTTTTACAGCGTGGCAAGTTATGCAGCGACTGTAGAACCTGTTGTGATTACTACCAGCGTTGATACACAAAAGCCTGAAAGCATGCGCCTAATCAATAATCCTGTCAAGGATGGCACGCTTAAAATCCAGATACTTAACGCGCAAAGCCTGACTATGAATGTTGTGATCATCAACAGTTTAGGCAAGGAAGTATATCGAGCGCAGCGCAGCCTCAATAAACAGGCTCAATTGTTTGATGTTTCTACGCTAGCATCAGGCATTTATTTCTTGAGAGTGAACACAGAGTCTTCAAACTTTGTGAAGAAACTCATTGTACAGTAAGTCATTTATTATTTATTAAAATTTGGTTGCTTAAATAATCTTCTTATTTTTGCACCTCGTAAAAAATAACCTCTGACGATAATCGTGAATGTTGTTTTATTACCTAACAGATTAAATCTATTAAGATGTCAGATTTAGTAAAATTCGTTCAAGACGAGTTTATTGAGAAAAAAGAGTTTCCTAAGTTCAGCGCTGGTGATACGATCACGGTGTATTATGAGATCAAGGAAGGTGAAAAGAGTCGTACGCAGTTCTTCCGCGGTGTGGTTCTACAATTGAGAGGTTCTGGTAAAACTAAAACCTTTACTATTAGAAAAATGAGTGGTAACATAGGTGTAGAGCGTATCTTCCCTGTGAACTTGCCAGCTATTCAAAAAATTGAAGTCAATAAAGCAGGTAGCGTACGTCGCAAGCGTATCTTCTACTTTAGAGAACTTACAGGTAAAAAAGCCCGTATCAAAGAGGCTCGTAGAAAGTAATCTGTCATTACCGTTTATATTTAAAACCGCTCTATCGAGCGGTTTTTTTTGTTGGGTAGATGGTGATAATTATGCTTTCGCGAAAGCTAACATCACAAAATTCCAACTAACAATCAAAATGAGCAGTACAAAGCGCTACCAAAGTGCTAAGGCTACCTAAAAATGGCTGCTAAAACCTCGTTCAAGCATTATATTTGTTACCCGCGTGAAACCACGTGTTTGAATTAAATTAAAATTAAATATCCCAACATATGTCAGACCAGCAACCAAAAATCATTTATACCAAAACCGATGAAGCACCAGCACTAGCTACTGCATCGTTTCTACCAATTGTAGAAAAATTCATCAAGCCTGCTGGCATCGCCATTGAGACCAAAGACATTTCGCTTGCTGCTAGAATTCTAGCGGTATTTCCAGATAGATTAGGAGATAAAAAAGTTGATGATGCCCTATCACAACTTGGTGAACTGGTAAAAAAAGAAGAAGCTAACGTTATCAAACTACCTAACATTAGCGCATCAGTACCACAACTTACTGCTGCAATCAAAGAGTTACAAGAAAAAGGATACGACTTACCAGATTACCCTGAAGATCCATCCAACGATGAAGAGAAGGAAATCAAGAAACGCTATGACAGCGTAAAGGGTAGTGCAGTAAATCCAGTATTAAGAGAAGGAAACAGTGATCGTCGTGCGCCTAAACCAGTAAAGCAATACGCTAGAAATAATCCGCACAGCATGGGTGCCTGGAGCAAAGACTCAAAGTCTCACGTGTCTACTATGGATTCAGGTGATTTTGCACATAATGAGAAAAGCGTGACAGTCGACAAAGCGACGACTGTTGATATACAATTAGTAGATGCTAAAGGTGCAGTACATAAACTCAAGGAAAACCTCTCTTTAAAGGCTGGTGAAATCCTTGACGCCACCTATATGAGTAAAGAGCAGTTGCTGGACTTTCTAGAAGAGCAGATTGTCGACGCACGCGAGCAAGATGTACTGTTCTCACTACACATGAAAGCAACGATGATGAAGGTGAGCGACCCGATTATCTTTGGCCATGCGGTGCGCACGTTCTTCAAATCTGTATTTGATGAATACCAGGCAGAATTTAATAAAATAGGCGTTGATGTCAATAATGGATTTGGCGATTTGCTGTCAAAACTGGATGAACTGCCAGAAGATAAAAGAAGTGAGATTAAAGATGCTTTGCGTCGCGTGATGGACTATCGTCCAGATCTTGCCATGGTAAATAGTGATAAAGGTATTACCAATCTACACGTACCTAGTGACGTGATCATTGATGCATCCATGCCTGCCATGATCAGGAATTCGGGTCAGATGTGGAATAAGGATGGTAAATCTCAAGATACTAAGGCAGTAATTCCAGATAGTTCCTATGCTGGAATCTATGCAGCGACCATCGACTTTTGTAAAGAGCATGGAGCCTTTGATCCTACCACAATGGGAACCGTTCCCAACGTTGGACTTATGGCTCAAAAGGCTGAAGAATATGGTTCACACGATAAAACATTTGAAATACCGACTGCAGGAAAAGTACAGGTAGTTGATCAAGATGGTACTGTACTTCTAGAACATACAGTTAAAGAAGGTGATATCTGGAGAGCTTGTCAAACCAAGGACGCACCTATCCAGGATTGGGTAAAACTTGCTGTTTCAAGAGCTAGAGCGACTGGTGATCCAGCCATTTTCTGGTTAGATGAAAATCGCGCACACGATGCTGAGTTGATCAAGAAAGTAAATAAATACCTGAAAGATCACGATACCAAAGGGCTTGACATTAGCATTGCTTCTCCAATTGAAGCTACTGAACGCACGTTGAAACGTATGAAAGACGGCAAGGACACGATATCAGTAACTGGTAACGTATTGCGTGATTATAATACAGACCTCTTCCCTATTCTAGAAGTGGGAACTAGTGCGAAAATGCTTTCTATCGTTCCATTAATGAACGGTGGTGGATTATTTGAAACAGGTGCTGGTGGTAGTGCGCCTAAGCATGTACAGCAGTTCCAAGAAGAAAATCACTTGAGATGGGATTCTCTAGGTGAATTCCTAGCATTGGCAGTTTCACTAGAACATCTGGCTGAAAAGTATGACAATGATAAAGCACAAATTATAGCGGACGCACTTGATAAGGCGACTGAAAAATTCTTGTCTGAAGGAAAGTCACCATCACGTAAGGTAAATGAATTAGATAATCGTGGATCGCACTATTTCCTAGCGTTGTATTGGGCTCAGGAATTAGCTAATCAAAACAAGGATACAGATCTTGCTAGCTACTTCAAGTCGATAGCAGATGATCTTGAGAAAAATCAAGCTCAGATTCTTGAAGAATTGATTGACGTGCAAGGCAGGCCTATGGATATAGGTGGTTACTACATGCCAGATGCTGACAAAGAAGAAAAAGCTATGAGACCTAGTGAAACGCTTAATGCGATTATAGGGTAAACACTATTTATAGAGTCATAGAATACCGATCTTCAAAAAAGGTCGGTATTTTTTTGTGCTATATTTCAAGTACCAACCAACCTCAATATCATGCACTTACTTACAATCGAGTATCCAGTCTGGTATCAGTTTTTGATGTATTCTCATTTAGCCACGGTGATTCCCTGTGTGTTTCTGGGTGCTTATCTCCTAGCCTTTTCAAAAGGAACTACTACGCACAGGATGCTGGGTAAAATCTATATGAGTCTCATGTTCATCACAGCGCTCATCACCATCTTTATGCCAGCTATGGTAGGCCCAACGCTGTTTAACCATTTTGGATGGATCCATTTGTTCACGCTGCTTACACTATGGACAGTGCCTACCGCTTTGATTGCTGTGCGCAAGGGTAACATCAAAGCTCACAAACGCAAGATGGTTTTGCTCTACATTGGCGCTTTGCTCATTGCAGGTGGATTCACTTTTGTTCCTGGCAGGTACATGCATGAACTAGTGTTTGGGTAATATTGTGAGGATTGTATGTATTACGCTTTCGCGAAAGCATAATAATCACAAACTGTTTGACTTTAAAAATACTGACCTATACCAAAGACGAATCCTTGAGTAGAATCCTGCGTCACGCCAACACCGTAATCAATGCGAAATACCGTATTGAATATCTGCTTGTGAATAAATCGTAATCCCAAACCAGGATAAACCCTGATGTTTTGCCTACTGCCAAAATCTGAAAAACGACCACCTGGATTGCGCCAGCTACCTGCATCTACAAATACATTAGTCTGTAGGACAAACCAGTCGCGTTCCCATGCGGTGTGTCGGTATTCTGTATTGAGGACGATGGCACCAGTGCCACGATCTATTGTGTTTCCCACGCCACGTATATTCAAATTATTATCTACTGCAAATGGAGCAAATGGCGAGTCGTCATTTGAAGCCAGTCCTAGTCTGAGCCTGTTTGCCCAATTGCCTTTCTCGCCTACTCTAGTAAAATAAAGAAAGTCATTGCGAGCAATAATAAAATCTGGTAAAGCACTATCGGTACTTATCACATATTGCGCATTAAAAATACTGCGGAAACCACTGATGTACTGGTAATAATTATCCAGTCCATTATACTCGTAAATTCCTTTTACCAGTGATTTATCGACGTCAAGATCTTGCGGAATTCCATTCTGGGTAGCGCCACGCAAATACTCATAATCTTCATTGAAAAAACTATAACCTACAGCGACACGATGTCTAAGGTTTATCTGATACAGCAATGATAATTCATAGCTAGTGTTGTTGTATTTATAGTCTGCAACACCATTAGATAAAAAAACAGGTTCCCGTGTGGTAAAATCTTGATAGCCTATGGCAAGTCCTAGATGCTTACTGAATAAAATTGGCGCGCGGATGTTGATACCATAGGAATCAAAAATATCCTTTTGGTAAAATACGCCTGCTGCGATGCCACGACCTAGCAGGTTGAATTCTGTGACGCCTAGTCTGTAGGCAAACTCGTCATCGTTTGTCGTATAAAAGTTGACATAAGGAATGATGGTCCAATTCTCTTGCAGACCATAAACCACTCGCACACCATTATCCTGTTCGTATACCTGGTAATATGCATGTGCGATACCAGGCTCACGACGCAGTCTGATCATATCTCGCTCGAGCAAGGTGCTGTCCAATTGTTGACCTACTTCTAATTCAATAAGCGTATTGAGATAAGACAGCTTATTCTTTTTATGGTCTTGCCATTGCAATTTTACCACAGTCTGACTGTAAACAGATGAGGATAAAAGGAGAAAGACAAGGAGCCTTAAATCAAGCTTCAAAAAGAAAATGCTTAAAATACCAATCGCAAACCTATATTAAAGGTCTCGCCTAGACCGGTATTGTTTCCGCGTATGAAGTTAGTGTATAATGCCTCAATATTGAGCTCATCGGTAAGTTGGTATTTTGCGCCACCACCCAATGCTGTGAAATCCTGTTCAAAATCATTCCCCAAATCAATGCGCTGCGAGTGTTGTGCTAGCGCAAGAACAGTAAATTTTGACCATGGAAAGTAACTCACAAAAACACCTGGCGTCAAATTCAAACTATCGTTTGCAAAGCTGTCTTCATCTTCTCCAAAGCTAAGTTCTGTATTAAGCTCAGTAAAGATTTGCCATTTGTTGCCTGGAAAATTGTAGTCGTAGAAAAACCTATTCTGGAAAATATATCCGTCTTGATCTAGGAAAACGCCATCTTCTGTTTCATTATCCACTAGCGGAATGAAAAAGGAACTCTGAATGGAAAAATTATTCACGCTTGCAAATGGGACAAACTTGACAGATGGTGCGATGGACGTTAGCCCAGATCTAGCAGTACCACGCTCTCCATCAAATTGAAAGACTTCTAGCGGACCTCTATCATTCACCACATTACTGCGCGCTTCTAGAATCAGACCTACATTCCAACGGCGGTTACTGCCAACGCCAGTGTAGGCCTCGATGGTAGATGTAAAAAAGGTCTGGCGTGGCTCACGACCATCTGTAAAGGTGCTTTCTGTTTGCGTGTACAGGTTGTTGAACCATTTGATGTCATATTGACCTTGACCTATCAACTTTGATGGAGTTAGCGTTTGTATGACAGAACCTTGAATTTCCTGATCTGCATCATCCTCTTGTGCGGTGACATGTAACGGAATAACTGATAGTAGTAAAAGACTTAATAGAATGAAATTTTTCATGATATAAGGGGTTGGTGGATTAGTTTATAGCTTGTTGATTTTCCAATTATAGGTGTAGAAAGAGACCTTAGTGTTTTCATCAACTGGATTTGTGAGATAAGCATTGATAAAAGTCAATGTCGTGTTTTCACCTTGATTAAAATCTTGGGCATACCACTCAAAAATTTGTGAGACCTGCAGCTTTTTCCCTTTGGTTTTGATAAATGATGGATTGTTGATCGCCTTACTCGTTTGAGCGGTCAATTGCCTATCTAACGTATCTGGCTTATAAGTATTAGGAATGATAGGTGGACAACCCAATGCACCGCAAACTAGCACAAAATGTACTCGAGCATCATTGAATTGTTCTCTTAGTTTTTTGTTCTCAATGTCATTCAAGGTTAAAGTCTCGCCGCCAACCTCTCGTTTGGTATTGTCAAAGAATCCTTTCACATCTAGTGGTGAGTTGACAGGATAAGCTTCTACCAATCCATTTATTACGTGCAAATTATAAGCATTGATCCAGAAGGCTTGATAATCTGCTGGGCTGCTTTTTGAAACGTTGATTGCTTCAGCTTGGGTAATGAGTTTGTTCAATGAACTAGGGTCCTTTTTAATTGCTGCATAATCAACCTTGCCATTAGAAACATAAGTCTTAAGGAAAGCATCGGTATCTTCATAAAAGGATGCTGTTTGAGCTTGACCATAGTTGGAGACGATAATGAGAAATAATAATGCAAATAGATTTTTCATCGTAATAAGTTTAATAGCGTTGAATGCTGATGACAAATCTAGAGCGACATAGAAGTTTCTTATTAAACCATAAATCCCAAATAGTTATAGATTATTCCCTTACTCAATTCTATCCACCCATTAATTAGTCTTAAGACACAAAAAAACCGACGCTATAAAAGCATCGGTTTAGTTTTTAATTTTAATATTTCACTAGCCGCGCTGCGGATACCAATCCATAAGTGTCACTTCAATTGCATCACTACCTTGATTGACAAGAGACTTGAATTTCTCAACATCGCTCAAACCGTCCGTTCCTCGGTAGTGAAAAGGAATAACTTCCTTAGGAGCAAAATCTAATACCGCATCGGCTGCCTGTTCTACATCCATGGTGTACGGTAGGTTCATACATACAAATGCCTTATCGATATTTTCAAGATTACGCATTTCAGGAATACCTTCTGTATCTCCAGAAATATATACTCTGTACCCATTCTTTTCCAGCACATAGCCATTACCGCGTCCTTTCACATGTTTGTCCAATCGACCTTCGGTAATATTGTACATAGGTATGGCCTTAATAGTCAATCCGTTTCGGGTAGCGACGTCACCGTTGTTTAGGACAACCGTTGGCTTTAAATCATCACCCAGTTGGTCAGCTACCGCTTGAGGTGCAAATAAGAAATTGGACTTATTGGCTACTGCCATAAGAGTTTCTTTATTAAGGTGATCGCCATGAATATCAGTTACTAGAATGATATTTGCTTCTGGCTTACCTTCAAATGCTGTGGCTCCACCAACAGGATCATTGTAGATAATCTGGTCATCCCATTTCATCACAAAAGTTGCATGGGATATAGGCATAATCTCAATAGACGGTATGTATTCCTCATCATTGGATGCAGCACTTTGCTGTTCTTCTGTTTGGTTATTTGCAGTAGTATCTTCCGTAGTACTTGCGTTGTCTTTGCAAGCCATTAATGACAGACTCAAGAAGGAAAGTAGGAGTAATTTTTTCATGATCATTTTTATTGGTCAAAGATAAAATCATGGAACAGGCTCGATGTTAAGCTTTTGAGAAATGTCAAGCGTCATTTTATGATCTAGATTTAGGATACAGGTATGCACATGTCTTAACTATTCTCTAGCGATCACTTATTTTAAATGCAATAGATTTGCCAGTAAATACGACAAGATGAGCAAGCTTACTAGCCCTAATTATGTGTGCGTTCATGCCGGTGATCTCAAGGACACTACATTTGGCGGCGCCACTGCTCCTATTTATACATCGACTACATATGACTATCGCGGTGAGGGCACAAATTTATATCCGCGCTATTTTAACACGCCTAATCAAGTAGCGCTGGCTCAAAAAATGGCAGCACTGGAACAGACCGAGGCTGCTCTAATCTTTGGTAGCGGTATGGCGGCGATAAGCGCCGTTTTTATGGCGTTTCTCAAACAAGGAGATCACATCATCCTACAACGCGCAATCTATGGTGGCACGGCACATTTTGCAGCAGCAGAATTTGATCGCACGGGTATAAGCTACACCATGATTGAGCATGTCGATGAAGAAAGTTTACAGACCGCACTCAAAGAAAACACTAGGATGATCTACATCGAGACACCTAGCAATCCCTTGTTAGAAGTTGTGGATATTGAGGTTGTTTCAGCTTTCGCGAAAGCTAACTCCCTAAAAACTGCCATCGACAACACATTTGCCTCACCTATCAACCAGAATCCTGCAAACTATGGTATTGATATCATTATACATAGTGCGACTAAATACCTAGGCGGTCACAGCGATATTTGTGCTGGTACGGTTTCTGCCTCACAGGTGGACATTGACAGATTGTGGAAAACTGCCAAGAATTATGGCGGTAGCCTGAGCGATGTTACCGTTCACTTATTAGAACGTAGCATAAAAACACTAGGATTAAGAGTCAAGCAGCAGTCTGAAACCGCTCACAAACTAGCCGTTGCACTAGAGCTCAATCAAGATGTTGAATCTGTAAATTACCCAGGTCTTGAATCTCACGCACAGCATGAGATTGCCAAAAAGCAAATGCGTTATTACGGCGGTATGATGTCGTTTGTACTAAGCTCAAAAATCGACGACGACCAGTTTTTGAATCACTTGAAGGTCATAAAACCAGCGCTAAGTCTTGCTGGTGTAGAGTCTACAATCTTATCACCACGTTTGACCTCTCATAGCTTATTGCCAGCAAAAGAAAGAAGAGAACAAGGTATCGATGATCGTTTGCTACGATTTTCAACTGGAATAGAAGAACTTGAAGTACTTCTAGAAGACATCATGCAAGCTCTTGAAAACAGCAGAAAATAATCTTATGAAATTAGACATTCTCGCCATAGGCGCACATCCAGACGATATTGAATTAAGTTGTGCAGGTGTTCTTGCTAAGGAAGCTGCAGCAGGAAAGAAAATAGGTATTGTAGATCTTACCAGAGGTGAGCTAGGAACAAGAGGAACACCAGAGATACGAGATCAAGAAGCCACTAAAGCGGCAAAAATTTTAGGTGTTGCAGTAAGGGAAAACCTAGGTTTTGCAGACGGCTTTTTTGTAAACGACAAGCAACACCAACTCGAGATCGTCAAAATGATACGCAAGTATCAACCAGAAATCGTCATTTGCAATGCGGTAGAAGATCGGCATCCAGATCATGCCAAAGGATCAGACCTTACAAGCGTGAGCTGTTTTCTATCTGGCTTGAGAAAAATTGAAACCCTTGACGATCAAGGCGTGAACCAAGAACAGTGGAGACCTAAAAATGTGTATCACTACATACAATGGAAAGACCTCGTTCCCGATATAGTTGTTGATATAACGGGTCATCTAGAAACTAAAATGGATGCCGTGAAAGCTTATAAGTCGCAATTCTTTGATCCTGACAATAACGAGCCTGCAACACCTATAAGTAGTAATAACTTCTTTGAATCTATAAGGTATAGAGCCGCCAATCTAGGCAGATTGATAGGCACTGATCATGCAGAAGGTTTTACTACTGAGAGGTATCCAGCGGTAGACAGTCTATTTGACCTCAAATAAATAATGGTAAAAGTATTTGTGATTTTGAGAAATGCTGTAAATTTGCATCCGCTTAACAGCTAGTGGTTGATGATCTTGAGATCCACTTTAATAAAACTCACATTGATATGGTGGTTGTAGCTCAGCTGGTTAGAGCGCTGGTTTGTGGTGCCGGAAGTCGCGGGTTCGAATCCCGTCTTCCACCCTAAAAAGGTCTTAGAGAAATCTAGGGCCTTTTTTAATTTTTGGCCTCTTATATATCGATACATTAAGGGATGAGAAGTTTATGCTGAGCGCAGTCGAAGTAAATCCCGTCTTCCACCCTAAAAAGGTCTTAGAGAAATCTAGGGCCTTTTTTAATTTTTGGCCTCTTATATATCGATACATTAAGGGATGAGAAGTTTATGCTGAGCGCAGTCGAAGTAAATCCCGTCTTCCACCCTAAAAAGGTCTTAGAGAAATCTAGGGCCTTTTTTAATTTGGTGAATTTTTGCTGCATGAAAAAAGGGATGAAAAGTTTATGCTGACCTTACAGAACGACCTTTTTCTTTTTGAATTTGGATCCAACGATTAATGATAATCATATCGCTCGTTTCTTTTCCAACTAAACTTTATGAAGTCAAGTTTAGCCACTTGCATTTCCATCAGATAAAATGTCTTTACCCTACTAAATCACTTCCATTTTTATCAGCCTAAAATTGTAATATGACGTTTTGAGCACGAAAACGTTGTAGTAGCACCGTCAAAAAGTTCATTTTATTGATGGTTTTATGTAGTAATTCTCCTACCAAATGTTAAAATATCACGAATTTCTCTTTTAGTTTTAATAACAAAATTTACTCTTAAATTCTACTGATAGCAGTATATCAAAGCCGTTTGTTAACTTCGATTTTAAACATTTGAACAACTTATTGTTAAATTAATATCAAAAACGGCTTGCATGTCTAGTGAGAAAACCCATACATTTAGACTTCTGCAGAACTAAACCATTTAACTTAATCATTAACCCCTAAACAAACCCAAAATGAAATTCCAATTATTAAAAAAGTCTTTCCTTGGACTCTCAGCATGCGCACTAATTTTTACTGCATGTTCTAAAGATGAAAACGTTGATCAAATCGAGCAAAAATCTGACCTTGAAAGAGCAAAAGAATATGCTGAAGAAATAGGATATCACCCAGATGACATTATGATTGACAACTTCATGTTGCCTGATGGTACAAAAGAAGAGCGCATCTTTATTGAAGATGATATCGCTCTTGCACCAACTGATTTTTATGCACTTGCTCCTATAGATGCTATGCCAGCTGTTGATGATCTTGCTAAGCAATATCGTACCAACAACCTAGTAACTGGTAGCAATCGTACCATTGACATCATTGGTTACACTGGTGGTAGCAATGCACTTACAAGTACACAACGTACTGCGTTGCAATGGGCTGTAAACAATTATAACAGATTGAGCGGTGTTTCTTTGACTTTCCGTTTGACTTTTGGTACTGACTATCAAAGTAAGGACATGGTAATATACCGTAACCCTAACAACGCTGGTGCTGGTGGATCTGCTGGATTCCCATCAAATGGTCGTCCTAACAAATTTGTACAACTTTATAGAGGTATGGATTCTTATGACACTAACACTAACGAGCACGTAATCACTCATGAGATAGGTCACTCAGTTGGTTTCCGTCATACAGATTACTTCTCACGTGCATCTTGTGGACAAAACACTAATGAAGGTAGCGCTGGTGTAGGTGCTATTAGAGTAAGTGGTACTCCTAGCGGTTATGACGCAAATTCTATCATGCTAGCTTGCTTCGGTCAAGGTGAAGATGGAGAATTTGGTGCAAATGACATCACTGCTTTACAAGCGATGTACTAGAATAAAGTAACTTATAGCTTTCATAAGGCCCTGATAGATTTTTCTATCAGGGCTTATTTATTTAGTAATGTATGAGGCTATGGACCGGACTATGTTTCAATCGCTTTCTGCCAGCTAGAAAATCAAGTTCAATTAGGAAACTATAACCTACCACGGTGCCTTTACATTTTTCAATCAGTTGACTAGTAGCTAATGCTGTACCGCCAGTAGCAAGCACGTCATCATGTATGAGGACGCGAGCATCTTTAGGAATCATGTGCTGCTGTATCTCTAGAGTATCCTGACCATATTCTAGATCATACTGTTCCTGCACCACAGCTCCAGGTAATTTACCAGGCTTGCGTACCATGACAAATGAAGCATCAAGCGCATCAGCCACCAGCGTACCAAAAAGGAAACCTCGCGATTCCATACCCACGACTACATCTATTTCCTTGTCCTTATATTTTGTTGCTAGCAGTGAGGTTATTGTCTTTCTCGCTTTCGCGGAAGCTAACAAAGGGGAAATATCCTTAAACACGATTCCCACTTGAGGAAAATCAGGTACATCCTGCACTAATCCTTTTAAATCTTCTATTTTCATGATCTAAATATACTGCGACATTCAAGACCAGCAATTTTCTAACAATTTCCTTATGAGATTCTTACCCTTATTACTTTTAGCCTTCTCTCTATGCAGCAATGCACAAGAAAGTGCCAATTCCAGAATCAAAGACATTACCATTTATTTACAGGGAGCTCGCGTTACCAGAGACGTTGAATTAACTGTAATAAGCGGTAGCAACGAGATCGTCATTAGTGACCTGTCGCCTGAAATCACATCAGAGAGCATTATGGTATCACAACTTAATGGTATGAGTTTGTCAAGCGTAAATTACAGTACCACATCGTTGAGTAAAAAAACTTCAAGTGAAAACCTTAAATTAATAACTAGAAGCCTAGACAGCGTGCAACAAGCGCTTTATCAATTTAATTCTAGATTAAAAGGGAACCGTGAAGAAGTTGCGATACTACAAACCAATCGTCAACTTAATAGTAAGGATACTGGGATGAGCCTTGCCCAAGTAAAGGCTTTTGCCAGCTATTACAACGACCGTCTAGAAGCGTTGAGCCTTAAGGAATATGAATATAATGACACTATTGAGGAATTACTAGAGCGACAAACGGAGCTTGAAAACGAAAAGTCAAAAATCAATCCTGCAGCAAATGAAATGCGTGGAGAAATTAGGCTTTCCATTAACAGTACCAAAGCGATGAAATCAACGATAAAGATTACTTACAACTTGAGTAATGCCGGCTGGGTGCCCTATTATGACATTTATGCCGCTGGTGGCAGCAATAATGTTGACCTCAAATTTAAAGGACAAGTATACCAAACAACAGGAACTGATTGGGATAACGCGATGATCACTTTATCCACTAGTGATCCCTATCAAGACAATACAAAGCCAGATTTAAAAGAGAAGCGTCTAAATTTTGTGAGATACAATCGAAGGAGTATGTCTGTAAGTCGTGGCAACCGTAGATACAATCCTACAGTCAAAACAGTGAGCGGTAAAGTTACTGACGTAACAGGAGAACCACTCTTAGGTGCAACTGTAATTGTTAGAGGTACAAATAATGCAACTACAACAGACTTTGACGGTAATTATAGACTAGAGATAACGGACGGAACTTCAATAACTACAAGTTTTTCTGGCTATGAGAGTGTAACAAGTCCTATCTATGCAAGCACAATGAACTTTGAATTATC
The DNA here is from genome assembly GCF_003966335.1 of Nonlabens ponticola. Lineage (NCBI taxonomy): Bacteria > Pseudomonadati > Bacteroidota > Flavobacteriia > Flavobacteriales > Flavobacteriaceae > Nonlabens > Nonlabens ponticola. Next base: position 2,484,393 of record NZ_CP034549.1, read on the forward strand.
TGTAAGCTTAGATGCGGTTGTGGTTACGGGTTATAGAACTTCAACTAGAAAAAAATCAAATGTTACAGCATCAGTAGAAGATAAAGAGGAATTATCTACCGTAAGTGCCGTGGAAGAAAATTTAGCTTCACGTAGTTATAAATTGCGACTACCCTATTCAATACCATCGACTGGCGAGACCATCGATATTCCTATTTCACAAGATAAGCTGGATGCCACCTATGGATACTATAGCGCTCCAGTCATCAATCAAAATGTATTCCTCACCGCTCAAATGAAGAACTGGGAAAGCCTCAATTTAATACCTGCTGAGGCAAGTGTGTATTTTGACGACAGTTTTACTGGTAGCATATACTTTGATACTGATACTACCGATGAATCGTTGACTGTAAGCCTAGGCGTCGATCCACAAATAAGCGTCGAACGCAAAGAAGTAACTGATTTTAAGTCACAATCAATTTTTGGCACCAAAAAACGAGTTGACAAGGTTTATGAAATTATTGTCAAGAATAACCGCAGTAAATCTATCGACTTAAAATTACAGGATCGCATTCCAATTAGCAGCAATAAAGAAATAGAAGTCGATGATATTGAAACAGGCGATGCTACCATGGATCAGGAAACGCGGCTGCTTACATGGGACATTAATTTGAATACTGGATCCCAAGTAAAAAAGCGATTTAGCTATCAGCTTGAATATCCTAAGAACAAGCGTATCAATCTAGATTGATAAAACTTACAAAGAGTTCTTTATTTCCTTCTATGGTTATAAAAAAGTTTTATATTTGCACCCGCTAAAGAACGATTTTAGCACTATTAGGCCTCGTGGCGCAACTGAATAGCGCACTTGATTACGGCTCAAGAGGTTACAGGTTTGAATCCTGTCGAGGTCACGACACTTAAGAAACCACGCTCATAAAAATGAGCGTGGTTTTGTGTTTCTTGAAGTGTTGAAAGCCTTAGGGCTTTCATAAATGAAAAGAGATACAAAATCAGCCACGAGCTAAGGAGTGGCGTAGTTTCTTATTTGCAACTTTGAGCTCATTCAGGATCATGTGAATAATCCTGTCGAGGTCACGAATGAATAGCTTGATAAGAAAAAACGCCAAGTTTCCTTGAGCTTTTTTTGTTTGTGGAATTCTCAAAGCGGAGTTTTGCCAGGTTATTTTATCCCGTCGAGGTCACTACACTCAGGAAAGGATGCTCAAATAAACGTTAATTGTAAACTCAAGAGAGTATTCAGTTTTGGCTTGAATTATGACCGTGAGGGCCATAATAATCAATGTACTGATACCAAGCGTTGGCTGATATATATTTGATGCTTAATTACATAAGCTATTCAAGAAATCAAATTATAAATCTGAAATACGCTTTTGCTAATTGATTTCTTCAAGCCTACAATTATAATCCAGCAATTCATTTCAAACCTTTTTGATTAATTCACGTCTTATAGGAAATTCTAAATGTTGGCCTCATGAGAATCCTATACTTTATCATCATTCTTACTACTACTGGTGCCTTAGGACAGACAAGGCAAGAACTTTTGGATGCTGCAGCAGCATTTCCACCTATGCCACGTGAAACGATAGACATGATACCTTTTGCTGGAAGATCACTTTCCTTCGGATCAGGAACTCCGTTTAATGATTTGGAATATACTATCATGAACTTTGATTACATCGATGGGGAAAATGGTGGTAGCGACACTTTCATGCCAGTGCGCCCGTCAGAAAAATTTCCTGGATCAAATTCAGTCAAGTATGCCCGTAGTGTTTTAAACACAGACCTAAATGAGGCCTATGACACGGGAAACAGAGATCGCTTTATTCTTGGAACCTCAGCATACGACTTACCATTTTTTTCTAGTGGCTCGGATAATATTGATAATGATTATATGGTAATTCAGCATTTTGATTACGAGTTTGGTGCAATAGAGCTTAATGGTAAACCATTAGATTATAAATTACTCAAGGCAACTGAATCTGAAGGAGTAAATACATCTGGTAATTATCTATTTCACACTGCAAATTTCAATGCTACTGGTGAAGTGGACTTGATTGCTTTCATCTTTCCATGTGACGATCTGCAAGACAACGTTAGCGGTTCATCACCGCAGGATTATTCTACCCTTTGTAATCAATCACAAACCTTAGACCTTGACAATAGAAATCAGTTTGTTTTCTCTACTCCAATTGAAACAACTCCTAGTATTCCGCAAGCCATAGCTCAATATGGTGGCCCTGGTAAAGAAGTTATAGGAGGCATGACCGCTGATAGCGATGGAAATGTTTATCTCATGGGAGCTACTGATAGTGACCTAACGGGTGATGGAAATATCGATAATGAAATATTTATTTCTAAAATCGATCCGTCTGGAGAGTCCATTTGGGTATACTCTCTACCACAAAAAAATGGTGCGCTTTTATTTGATGCAGTCACAGACGAAGAATATATTTATGTATGCGGCCGTACATTAGACGCTATTCCAGGATATTCTAATGCTGGACGATGGGATGGAGTTCTATTGAAAATAGATATAAACACGGGTATTCTTGTGGCATCAAATCAATGGGGAAATAGTGGTATTGATGGATATGGTAATATAGTGCTGGATGAAAATGGTGGACTTTATGTATCTGGACAAGGATCACCAAATAATGGAGATGGTGGTACCGATAATGCTTATCTAGTCGCACGGCATAAAACCTCTGATTTGAGTAATGACTGGCGTGTTATTGAACCAACTACCGCAACAGGATTTTCAGCAAGTGCAGAAGCTTGGGGTGGATTATATTTCAAGAAAGGTGCTACACAATCAGAAGACAGAATTGTAGTTGCTGGCTGGTATATCGCTGCTGGAGGTGCAAATAACTTTGTATCTGTTTACGATAATCTTTATGCCGAAACTCCTACTAGACCGCATTCCATCGTGTTTTCTTCTCCTGGTTCACAAGCGGATTGGGTAATGGACAACGTTATTGATAGTGAAGGTAATATTTACATAGCTGGATACACATCTGGTAATTTACAGGGTGGTCATCAAGGTCAAGGAGATGCCTATGTGAGAAAGTATAGCCCTAGTTTAACTAATCCTCAGACACTTCAATTCGGAACTCCTCAATCTGACATGGTTAGAAAAATGGAAATTGATGGCGAGGACAATATTTATCTGGTTGGACATACTTACGGTAATTTATTCGCTTCAAATGCAGATATCTCTTTAAACACAGGTGATGTGTATGCTTATAAATTAGATTCAGATTTGAACGTGTTGGCAAGCGTGCAGCTAGGAACGCCTCACGAGGATCGGGCTTTTTCAGCATTCAAAAATAATCTATTATTCATGGGCGGAATGACCGAAGGAGTTATCAAGGACAGCTCAAAAGGCAGTTTTGATGGTTATGTATTAGCATTAGATCCAACGAATTTAGAATTGTCGGGAACCACCTTATCTACCAATGAAGAAACGTTAAACTCTGGTTTACGACTTTATCCTAATCCAGTAATACAACAACTGCGCATTCAGGGTAACATTAGAAATGCTAGCCTTAAAATTTATGATTTGACGGGTCGCTTAATGATGAGTCAAGATAATTTCAATGGAAGTTTAGATGTTTCCAACATTAAGACTGGAAATTATATAATCGCTCTAAAGAATGACAACCAGTCAAAAACCTTTAAAGTAATAAAGTTGTAATGTTTGTCATAGACCTTCATTTTAAAGCAAGAATTTCGCAATCCTTCAAGATAGAATAGTATTTCTGGTAGATCCTAAACTAAAACTTTCTATGCTCAACTAATCTTCTCTTTATCTAGGTCAGTATCTTTGATTATTATGAGCTCATTAAATAACTAATGCAGTTCAGAAGCGGCATTTACATGATCCAAGAACTAAAACGACACTTTGCAAATCAGTTTGAGCCAGCTCTTCTGGAAGAAATTGAGCAAACAGCAACCGTTCTTGAGGTTGCAGAAGGCACAGATTTGATAACGCCTGGTCAGTTTGTAAAATCCATGCCGCTGCTCATTTCTGGAAGTATCAAAATCTTGCGACCCGATAGCAATGGCGACGAGCTTCTACTCTACCATCTTGAAAAAGGTGATACGTGTGCGATGTCGCTTACCTGTTGCATGGGACACACGCAAAGTGAAATCCACGCGGTGACCGAAACGCCAGCCCAAGTTCTCATGATACCCATTGCCAAAATGGAAGAATGGTCCAGCAAATACAAGTCCTGGCGCAATTTTGTATTCTCCAGCTACCACTCACGCATGATGGAAATGCTGGAAAGCATAGACAACATTGCTTTCAATAACATGGACGAGCGTTTGCAGAATTACATAGACGACAAAATAAAAATCCTGAACAGCAAACACATCTATACTACTCATAAAGAAATAGCTCAGGACCTGCATACAAGCCGTGTAGTCATATCAAGACTGCTCAAAAAGATGGAAATCAACGGCAAGATCAAATTACACCGCAGCTTTATCGAGGTCCTGTAACAAGGGTTACATACATTCCGATGATTGGCATCTAATTTTGATGCCAATTCAAACAGGAATATGGAAATCATAGAAATTCTAGGCTACTCAGGTGCGCTGCTCATAGGTCTCGTTCTCGGATTAATAGGTGGTGGTGGTTCTATCTTAACCGTTCCCATTCTGGTCTATGCACTAGCCATCAATCCCGTTACGGCAACCGCCTATTCCCTATTTGTCGTGGGTTCTACATCTCTTGTAGGTGCAGTTAAGAACATGATTAAAGGCATGGTAGATTTCAAAACCGCCATCATTTTTGCCATTCCAGCCTTTATCGCTGTCTATTTAACCAGGGCATTCTTGATCCCAATTATTCCAGAAATTCTTTTCTCGATCGACGGATTTGAAGTCACAAAGAACCTAGCGATCATGCTATTCTTTGCCGTTATTATGCTGCTGGCATCCATCTCTATGGTTAGGAATAACAGAAAGGAAAATGAGGAAGAAACCGAAATCAAATACAACTATCCGCTAATCATTATTGAAGGTCTGGTCGTGGGAACCATCACAGGAATTGTAGGTGCAGGCGGCGGTTTTCTCATTATTCCCGCATTGGTTTTGCTGGCAAATCTACCTATGAAAAAAGCGGTTGCCACCTCACTTTTTATTATAGCGATCAAGTCACTTATTGGATTTGTGGGCGACGTTCAAAATCTAGCAATAGACTGGAATTTCCTTTTGGTTTTTACGGGACTATCTGTAATCGGGATTTTTATCGGCGTCTGGCTCAACAAATTTATAGACGGTAAGAAACTCAAGAAAGCGTTTGGTTGGTTTGTACTCGTGATGGGTATTTACATCATCTATAAGGAACTAGCAGGATGATTTGAATGTTACACAGTTTGTTATAAGTACGCTTTCGCGAAAGCGTAACAATCATCATAAATCTAAACAAGAAAACATATCGTAAACATGAAAAAAGATGCAAAAAAGCCCTAAAAAGTGGTAAAATGTATCAAAAGTTACCGAATGCTATACAATGCGTGACTAATTTTAAACAAAAAGAAAGATGAATATCAAGCAATTTGAATACAAGCCGCTGGCACATTATAGCTATGCCATTGAGAGTAATGGAAAGGTTGCTGTAATCGATCCTGAACGTGATCCTGCGCAATATCTAGCATTTGCAGAAGCGCACAATGCGAAAATTGTTGCTGTTATAGAAACACATCCCCATGCAGATTTTGTGAGCTCGCATCTTGAACTGCACAAAACGACTGGCGCTACCATTTATAATTCTGAAAAATTAGGAGCTGACTATCCGCATCAGGCTTTTGACAACGGTGATCATATCGATCTAGGAGACGTGAAGATCAACGCTATTAACACGCCAGGTCACTCGCCAGACAGCATCACCATCGTTGCTACAAATGGAGAAGAAACTGCTCTATTTACAGGCGACACCTTATTTATAGGCGATGTAGGAAGACCAGATTTGAGAGAGAAAGCAGGCAACATGCAAGCCAAAAGAGAAGAGCTGGGCGAGATGATGTATGAAACGATTACTACTAAATTTAATGATCTACCAGATAATGCCTTGGTATATCCTGCGCATGGTGCAGGATCTTTATGCGGTAAAAATATGAGTGATGCCGCGAGCAGCACCCTAGGTGATGAAAGAGCCAGCAATTGGGCTTTCCAGTCGCAGAGCAAAGAAGAGTTTATGAATACCATTCTCGATGGACAACCATTTATCCCATCTTATTTTGGGTACGACGTGGATCTCAACAAAAAAGGCGCAGCTGATTTACAACCTAGTGTTGATGCAATACCTTTAGAAGAAAGTGCTCAGGCGAGCGGTTTGATCGTGGATATGCGCGATGAGGCTGATTTCAAGAGAGGTCATTTGCCTGGCAGCATCAACATCATGGCTGTATCGGACAATTCTAAATTTGAGACCTGGTTAGGCTCTATCGTTGAACCAAAAGAAGCATTCACACTGGTCATTGACAAAAAAGAAAACAAAGACAAATTGCTGCATCGCATTGCCAAAATAGGTTATGAAAAGCAACTTAACAAAGTGATCACGTTAGCAAATAACGGCTTGAATACAACAGAGAGACTTGACCTATCAGATTTTAAACAGCATCCTGAGAACTACACTATCGTTGACATACGCAATAATAGCGAGATTGATGAAGGTAAAATATTTGATGGTGCCCTAGCGCACCAATTGAACGAGTTGCGTGACACCGCAGATCAAATACCAACTGACAAACCTATTGTGGTGCATTGTGCTGGCGGTTACCGCAGCGCTGCAGGTAGTAGTATTTTGAGCAAAGCGCTTGATGATGTAAAGGTTTATGACTTGAGCGATGATGTAAAGCAGTTTCAATAAGTATTTTTGCACCCTGAAAACATAACCGGATTGTAATGTCAAAAAAACGATCATTATTGGTTTTTAGGGTGCTTCTATTAATAGGTACGGCGGTCTCCTTATATTTTGTGCCTTGGCCTATTGTCATGGCGTGGATACAGCCCTTACCAGATACGGTGCAGGAACAGATAGATCAAGTTCATGAATACGGATTTGATGGCATCATCGTGTATGTGGATCAAAAAGGCAAACCACCTGAATTCTATACAGCAGGTTACAAAAACACTGAGAGCAAAACACCAGCAGACGCGCAGTCATTGTTCAAGATTGCTAGTGTAGAAAAATTATTCAAAGCTCTAACGGTTGCAAAACTGAGTTACAGAAATCATTTATCGCTGGATAGAAGTCTTGCAGCATATTTACCAGACCTGAGTAAAAACGTCAAAAATGCTGATGAGATTACTTTGAGAATGCTAGTGCAGCACCGCAGCGGTATTCCTGATTATACGTACACTAAAGACTACTGGGCAAATCCCAAAAACACAGTCGAAGAAAACCTAAATCTTATTACAGACCAACCAGCAGAATTTGCGCCTGACACTGATTATGGTTATTCAAACACAAATTATTTGCTATTGGGCAGAATCCTAGATCAAACTCTAGGCTACAATCATTTTCAATATATTGAAAATGAAATCCTCAAACCCTTACAATTAAATAATATTCACACATCCATAAATGAAGTAAACATTGAAAATGTCATGAGTGGCTACTATGTGGGTTATCCTCACGATCTCAAAACTGAAGATGTAGGAATGCTTGCCACGGCACAGGACTTAGGCAGATTTATCAGGGCACTCAATGAAGGCACCGTATTTACAGACTCGACTGAACAACAAATCTATTCCTCGATATATGTCTATGAGCATACGGGCCTTATTCCTGGCTATCAGACCATAGCAAAATACCATGCTGACATGGATACCGTGGTTATCCAGTTCACAAATACTGTAGATTTTGAAGGCTACAACTGGAACATGTCAGAAATAATGTATAGTCGTATCCTGAAAATATTAAGACAATAGCTTTTTGGTGTTACGCTTTCGCGAAAGCGTAATCTTGAAAAATCTATGTTCTATTTGCAGCCAGCGTAACTCATGTTACACATACTGCAATTCTTGTCAATTACATTTGCTCTAAAATTAAACCTTATGAACAGGATCTATGAACCATGGCCATGGTATGTGGCAGGACCTATGATAGCATTAACAATGTTCTTGCTGCTGCTAGTTGGCAAGAAATTTGGAATGTCATCGCCTTTACGCACTACATGTTCCGCATTGGGTGCTGGAAAAGCAGCATCCTTTTTTAGATTTGACTGGAAAGCAGAGCGTTGGAATTTGATGGTAGTACTAGGCGCAGTCATTGGTGGTTTTATCGCCTCAAATTTTTTGAGTGACAACACGGTGGAAATCAATCCAGAGATCGCACAACAACTATCTACCGACTACAACATAGATAGCGCTGGCGATGCTTACTTACCACCAGAAATATTTGGATTTGAAGCCTTGTCAGATCCATTGATTATAGCTGTACTGTTAATAGGTGGCTTGCTAGTTGGTTTTGGTGCACGTTATGCTGGTGGTTGTACTTCAGGTCATGCTATTTCTGGATTGAGTAATCTACAGTTACCATCGTTGATCGCAGTGATAGGCTTCTTTATAGGTGGCCTAGTGATGATCAACTTTATTTACCCTTTAATTTTTACAGCATGAGGTACATCAGTTATTTAGCTATAGGTATATTTTTTGGCATCGTCATGTTCAAATCAGAGGCTGCATCTTGGTTCAGGATTTATGAGATGTTCAAATTTGGCAGCTTTCATATGTATGGTATCATTGGATCTGCTTTGGCACTTGGTGTTGTCGGTATTCAAATTATAAAGCGCAAGAATATTAAAACGGTGGACGGTAATGAGATGAGTTTACAGCCTAAAGACAGAAGCATCGCTCGTTATCTTTTTGGTGGAATTATTTTCGGCTTGGGATGGGCGTTATCAGGAGCCTGTCCTGGACCCATGTACGTACTTGCAGGTGCTGGTTTTGGCTCTGTATTGATTGTTATATTGGGAGCCATATTTGGAACGTTTCTCTATGGACTGCTTAGAAATAGATTGCCGCACTAATCGTTAAATAAAAGCGTAACTTCAATTATTCTCAAAGAAAAATCATGGCCACGAGCAAAATAGTAAGCTTACTTTTTTTAAAATGCCCACATTGCCGAAAGGGAAATTTGTTAGAGTCACATCCGTACAAAATATCTAAGTTCAACAAGGTCAATCAGCATTGCCCTAATTGTGATTTCAAGCTCGTGATTGAACCTAGTTTCTACTATGGTAGTATGTATGTTTCCTACGGATTAGGTGTCGCGTTTGCAGTAGCCACATATGTCATCATGCTACTGCTGGATATTGCATCAAATCCTTTATATATTTTTTTAGCAATTCTGGTAGTTCTTGTAGTAATATGGCCTTATACCGGTGCGCTTGCAAAATCTATCTGGGCGCATCTCTTTATCTCCTATGATAAGGATGCTGGTTTGAAAAGTAAGTAATTTGCGAAATGAGGCAATCAGTCTCTAGTTCATTTCTGCGACTGTGAATGGCAAGGTAACGGTAAGCTCGGTGCCTTGTTCTTGATCGGTTTCAAAGGTAATGTCACCTTTGTGAGATTGTGCTATAAGGCGTGCAATGTACGTTCCTAGACCAGTTCCTTTTTCTTTTCCTGAAGAAACGTACTTATCAAAGAATCGCTTTTGAACATGCTCCGGCACCATGCCCTCATTCTTGATACGTATTTCCAATAGATCAGCTGAAGAGACATCTATACCAACAGTAGAACCATCTGGTGCGGCTTCTACTGCATTTGTAATCAAATTATTAAGCAGGTGATTGACATAGGTCTCGTCTGCTTTGACATTTACCACCGTAGGTTTTTGAGCTTCTTTACCTTCGACAGTTAGTCTTATTCTATTTTGCTTGGCAGCAGTCAAATCTTTGAGCTGTTCTTTCAATTTACTTACTGTAGAAACTATGTCGAGATCCTCATATTTAGGCTTAAACTCACCCATTTCCATCTGGACGAAATCTTTAGTAGTTTCCAGTATGCCTAACGTTCTATGACCAGCACGTTCAATAAATTCTACCCATTTAGTCTGCATCTCATCAAGAGATGACTTTTTCAACATGGTAGCAACGGTAATTATAGAGCCTATGCTGTTGCGCATTTGATGGTCAGATAGATCTGCTGCATTATTTTGCGCGGTGATCTTCTTCTCCATCAAGACTAATGAGCTAGTCATACGCTCTACCGTTTCAGGAAGCTCGTCTATAGGTGCTATGAACGACATCAATCGCCACTTCTCATCGTCAATATCGATGCGCGTTGAATGTGCAAAAATTTCAAATTCCTCACCGTGTTTGTTGCGCACGGTAAAGATTTCGGCGCGTTTTTGATCTTTATTGAAGAATTTTTTATGTGTCTTCTTTAGATCTTTTTGATCAAGAACAGGTACTACCTTAGTGAATGACTCACCTATAAGCTCATCTCTAGTATAACCATAAGTATCTAGGTAAGCAGAGTTTACATCAGTAAAAATACCATTTTCATCTGTGAGACAAATACCTATAGGCATATGCTCAAAAATCCTGAAGTCAAGATTTTTGAAATCCTCAAATGCTGTTTTCAAGCTATCGAGTTGTTTTTTTACCTGTGTACTAGGTCTCATAATACTTAATTGCCTAGCAAGATAGTCTTTTAATTAAATTTTGTAAGAAATCAAGAAATCGTTATGATTTAATTGGGAAAAAAGATATGATTAAATAAAATCGTCAAGGAATTTTAAATAGCTGAAAATTAAACAGATGGAAAATAGCACCAGCAAAATAGTTTAACGGTGTCGCGCAAAACGCACTGTAATACTCAACAAGCGATATTTCCTATGTTTTATTTATTCTCAGTATAATTAGGTAAGTTGTCACACATCTCATGATACTGCATCTAATTAATAAAACGATCCATGCACAATCCATTTCTAAAAGAATACAGTAGTGACAAAACAGATGAACAACTAGTGCGTGAGGCACAAGATGGTGATAAAAAATCGCTCGAAGAGCTTATCCTAAAACACCAACCATTTATTTATAACATCGCCTGGAAAATGGTGCGCCATCCCAAAGATGCTGAAGATCTAACCCAAGAAGCAACGATAAAAATCATTACTAATCTATCCAAGTTTGAGAACCGCAGCGCTTTTAGAACCTGGGCATACCGCATTGTGGCAAATCATTTCTTGATGTCAAAGCGACGACCCAACGAGTCGGTCTTTGAAAGTTTTGATAAAATGGCGCAAGGTCTGGAAATGACCCCAGATACTCCACTCACACCATTGGAACAACAGGAGAAGAAGGAATTTATACGCGAGATGAATTACAGCTGCATGAGCGGCATGCTGTTGTGCCTTACTCGCGAGCAGCGACTCGTCTACATTCTAGGCGAGATGTTCAATGCAGACCATTCCATAGGTTCACAGATTTTGGAAATTTCGAAGGACAACTTCCGTCAGCGCTTGTCTAGAGCACGCAAGGATATTTACAACTTCATGAATGAGAAATGCGGCCTGGTCAACAAGTCAAATCCTTGTCGCTGTCATAAGAAGGTGACATTTGCTATGGACAACAAGGTCATAGACAGCAAAAATCTATTATTTAATCGATCTGAATATTCAAAGTTCAAGAACGAGATCAAACAAGATGCAGATGAAATGTTGGATATCATTGATGAGAAATATGCGCAACTCTACGGCAACCTACCCTTCAAGAAGGACTTTGACAAGCAGACCTTTCTTAAGGATATCGTCAATGATCAACACATCAAAAATCTGATGAATTTGAATTAATTATCACTTCTCACACCTCATTAAACCTCAAAACCTGGACTTATGTTCGGGTTTTTTCTTGCAATGTTGTCACAGGTATACACTATATGAATCTAAGATGTAAATAGCTTTTTGAGAGTTACGCTTTCGCGAAAGCATAAAAACAACAAACATCATGGAAATAAAGAAAACCGTACACATCAATGCCACCGCTGCAGCTGTCTGGAAAACGCTGTATGAGAATTATGGTCAGGCCTGCGATTGGGCGAGCACAGTCAATGAATCACAATTGAGAAAAGTTTCAGGCTCACAGCATGGCGGTCGTACCTGCTCTACCTCACTAGGTCAGGTAAGCGAGATTCTAGATCATGTCAATGAAGAAAAAATGGAACTGAGTTACCACGTAGATGACACACCATTTATCATGAAATCTGCACAGGCAGATTGGAAAGTAACGCCTACTGCGGTTAATACATCCAGCGTGAGCATGCACATGAATATGGAACTCGCTACCCTACCAAAAATTCTCATGGGCTGGATGATCAAGCCCAAAGTGAGAAAGGATATTGATCAGACACTAGAGGATCTAAAATTCTATGTGGAGAATGGCAAACAGTCAGAAGCCAAGAAAAAATCTGACGCTAAATATTTTAAGAAAAAAGGTAGAAAGGCTGCCTAATCACGATCGATACGATCAATCATTAATTTTTAAAAATAACAAAATGAAATTCACAACAAAATCAATTATCCCAACGCTATTATTTTCAATGATAGCTGTAGTAAGCATGGGTCAGTCCATGGACAAAAAATACAGAACGGTCAAGGTAGAGCTTGACATCGACGCGCCAGCCGCAAGAGTCTGGGAAGCCATGGTTACAGATTATGGAGAAATATCCAACTTTTCACCATACATCTACACATCTGACTACATCAACGGGAGCCTGGAAGGTAAAGTAGGCGCGCAGCGCAAATGCGACTTCAATGCTAAAGGTACACAATGGGCAAAGGAAGAAATCGTCGCCATTGACAAGGAGAACATGATCATGACCAATCGTGTGATCGACGGTAAGAAACTGCCTCTCAATTTTGATAATTCAAGAGCATTTTACACGGTCAAGGATAACGGTGATGGCACCTCAACGGCTGGTTATGAATTCCAGTTTAGAACAAAGCCTGCCTTTATGGGCGTTATGGCTCAAGGTCAATTCAAAAAACAATTGAAAGGCACGCTTGTAGGTTTAAAACACTATGTAGAGACAGGCGAGATCGTACGTGGCGGTAATGGTGTTTATAAAGAGATCAAGGATAACTATCCAGAACCAACGGTAATCAAAACCAAGTAATGCCCAGCTGCAACAACTTGAGATTAGTACCGATACATAAAATCATTAAAAACAGAAATATGAATAATAAAGAGCTAGCAAACAGATTAGTAGAACTATTGAGAAAAGGAGAATTCAACACAGTCTATGATGAACTATTCCATCCACAAGCCGTGCATATCGAGCCACAGTCAGAGCACTTTGCTCGAGTAGAAGGCGTACCAGCGATCAAAGCAAAGGATGCTGCCATGCAGGAAAACATCGCTGCGGTAGATGGTCTTGAAGTAGGCGATGCAATCGTTGCAAGAGATTACATAGCCTTACCGTATAAAATGACGGTCACTTTAAAAGACGGCAACCAGTGGCCACTTGATGAGATCATCGTTTATAAGGTTGAGGATGGCAAAATAGTTTCGGAACAATTTTTCTATTAACCTCAACATTTACACAAAAAGTAAAGCCCTTGAAAACTTCAAGGGCTTTTTAATTTATAATAGAGTTGCTGATTAGAATGCCTCAGCAATTCCCAGGTATATCTCGTTGGTACCACGGCCAAAGCCCCAATCCAATCTCAAGTTCAAGTTCTCTGTCTTGTCAATCTTATAACGCACTCCAAAACCATAATTAGGTTTCAAGGCACCAAATTGGAAATCGGCAATGTTATTGAACACACTACCCGTACCAACAAAAGCTACAGCACCTAGCCTGGTGTTCTTAAAGTTTTTACGGAACTCCATTTGAGCAGCTACTAGATCCCTATCGACAAATCGTCCTTCTCGATAGCCTCGCATAATCTCACTACTACCAAAGAATGAATACTCAGAGAATGGTAAATCGTCACGAACCGTACGACCCAGAAACTGGAAGGCAAGAACATCATCATTCTTCTCAGAAACTTTAAAAAAGTGTCTCACATCGAGTCTCGTCAAATGAAACTTATTGGTACCGCCTAGAAATTCACCATACTCTCCATGGGTAAACTCTACATACCAGCCTTCGCTCGCGTTAAGTATGACATCACGATCATCATAAAGCGCTGCAACTTCTAGACCTACAGATGTTGACCCATCAAATCCATCGCGCATATTTTGTGCTATCAGGCCATCTTCTTCCACCTTTGTCTCATAAATATGGTTGTAACGCAAACCACCGCCTAAGAACAAATACCTATGAAACATCTGCTTGAGAAAAATAGGCTCTACCAATAGTTGATTGTATTCATAAACCTCTTCAGCACTTTCTTCTGTATTACGGCCTATACCGTAATATAAACGTGGATAATTCTGAAAAAGGATGTTACCTGTTATAACGAACTTCTCTTGATTGGTAAATATTTCAAAACCAGAATATAAAAAGTATTGATTATTGAGCGTGTATTGAAACGTGATAGGCATATTAGAGACTCTCGTTTCCTCACCACTACCAGCAAATTTGAATAGGTATTTTGCCCCTATTCCAAAGGCGAAATCAGTCTCAGGCGAGAAACTGATTACGGGTGCTGCAATAAATTTTGATGGATAAAGTGTGCTATCTTTTTCTACCGCCTTGGCATTGGGGTAAAAAGTAAAGAACTCTTTGGCGTCTTCAAAGATTTGTGCGTCACTAGTAGTAGGCAATACAAATCCGATCAAAAGTAAAACGAGAAGTATGCGCTTAAGTGCTAGGTATTTCTTTTTCAAAGGGTAGTGTTTTTCTTAATTGGCAAATTAGATTACTTATCTATAACATGTCCTGTTTCGCATTTTATTTAAGATAAAATTAGTGTGAAAAAGCGTATTCGCTCACGCTCCTAAAGTTTACATAGTCAATATTATTAAAAGATCGCGTGATTGGGACTTTCCTGATATGACAGATTTTACAGATGATCACGCTTTCGCGAAAGCGTAACTTGGAAAAAACAAATTGCTATAAACGATCACAGAATAATCTCAAGGCATCGTGTCATTCTTAAACAACGATCGATAAACCTTGCCTATGGTCAAACCCTGTACTACAATACCAAATATCACTACAAAGAAGGTGAGTACCAGTAATGTATTTGAGTAATCCATATCTGTCGTTCCCAATACTAAAGCAATAGAAACCGCTCCTCGCAAGCCACCCCACGTAAGAATGGTAGCTATGGATAATCGGTGTTGACTATCGTGTTTAAGCAAACTATAAGGGGTATAAATACTTACAAATCTAGCTGCTAGAACTAAAATAATAACCAACACTCCCAATATGGACGTATTCCAAGAAAACTGTACACTTGTAATAGATAGTCCTATCATAAAAAAAACAATAGCATCCAGTGTCTCGCTGATCATCTCCCAAAAGCTGGTCAACACCTCATGGGACTCATTTATTTCATCTTCTAGATGCAATTGGTTACCTATTATCAAGCCTGCCACAACCATCGCTAGCGGTCCTGAAACATGTAAAAATTGAGCTACAGAATAACCGCCAACAACCGCAGCCAGACTTATCATAGTTACTAATTGATGCGCACCACTAGCATACTTTATGGCTTGAAAGGCAATAAAACCAATCAAAGCGCCTAACATCAAACCACCACCTATTTCTTTCAATAACAACCAGCCTACCTCACTGTATATACCATCAAAACTTCCGTCGTTTGTCATCTTGATAACGAGCAAAACTCCGGCAAACAGCACTACTCCTATTCCATCATTAAATAGTGACTCGCCTTTAAACTTTACCAGCAGTGAATCAGAGATTTTAGAATCTCCCAGAATAGCCAGCACGGCTACAGGATCTGTAGGTGAAATCAAGGCTCCAAAAAGTAAACAATACACAAACGGAATCTCAACACCTACTAATGGCGCTAGGTAAAAAGTAACTGCACCTACCAGCGTCGCGGTGATCAGGACACTAACAGTAGAGAAAGCGAGAATAGACCACTTAGAAACATCCAATTGCCGTAGATCTATATGAATAGCGCCCGCAAAAAGCAAAAACCCCAGAAAACCATCTAGCAAAATACTACCAAAATCCACAGTATCTAGCGTTCCAACCGCAAACTCTCTCAAAGACGGAAAAAAGTTCTGCAATAATAAAATACTGATAGCAACCGCAGCACCACTAATCACTAGAGCGATACTTGAAGGCAATTTAAAAAGCCTGTGATTGATTAGACAAAAAATCACGGCAATAGGAAAAATAAGACTAAGAGATTGTATCATTCCCCTAACGAGCTAAAGAACTAGAAATATAAATAATGCCTATCACGATAATCTAAAAATCATGAGAAATAAGGCTGAATTCAATAACTAAGCTTTCACTATCAATATGATAAATCTTCTTTAAAGTTTTATATCAAGAACAAATACGTCAATCAATGAAAATCAAGTGCTGTTCAATTAAAAAGAGGGTTAATTAAATTCCCAGAGAAAAAATGAATTAAAATATCCTATACCCGACTTTTAAATTTAAACCGCTTTTTAAGACTTCTGCATTAACAGTGCTTTCTTTAGTGGTAGAGGATCCAAAATATTCTATCTTAAAACTGATTTTATTTTTGAATTCTGCAGCAATACCGGCCTTATAAATAATTAAATCACTTAATGGAAAAGCACCAAACTCTCCATTATCGCCAAATTCTATAAAACTATCTGATGATACGTTAGAAATTCCTCCTTGCGCCGATAGTAATAAAGACATTTTCTCATTTAAGTAAAGATATTTTAAGGCTCCTATAGTAATATCGATGCTTTGACTTTCTATATAGACTTCTTCGTCCCTAAATTCGAGCCCATTACCTGTGAATTGTTGTTGGTATGTACTAGAACCTTCAACCTGAGAATTATATGCTATTTCAGAAATTATAGACCAATTATCGCGTTTTCTATCAAAACGTACTTCAAGAATTCCGCTCACATGGATGCTGGTTTCATTGACACCATCAAATTGCCTAAAATAATCTTTGGATGGAGATAGAGTTTGAGAGCTTACTCCAGCATTGATTCTTCCTGAAAGTAATGATAGGTTATTTTTTCTGCTAATTATTGAATATGATTTATTCGTGCATTCATTATAATCGATTACATATTCCAAGAGATCTTTGCGGTTATAGCCTAAACCACCCAATTTTTGGTAGTCGGTAGAATTACAGTCTAATAATTCTGCTATCTGTCGCTGGTAATCACGTGATTTACCTATTTGAGAACCATCAGCGGTGAGATATTCCTGATAATTAAGTAATTTAAAATCGCTTGTTCCAGTTTTCACATAATATCTAGTATTGTTATCACTAGAATATTCGGCTAGTGTTCCTTCGCCCTTTATGAGTATTTTTAAAAACACTTGTTTTTCGATTGTAGTGGGTGACACTTTGTTTATCGGTTCAACATCGCTGGTCAAATCAACATCAATCTTTGAACTTTGATATAATAATCCATCTTCTAACGTTCCAAAAGATCTTGTATTGAATGGAGTCATAACCACTTGCTGACCATTTTCTGGATAAAATTCAACCCTGTCAGGGTTTTTAAGAAATTCTGATATTTTAATTTTTCCTATGGTACGTGATCCTGATTCATCAACTCGATAGGCATCTTCTTTATTAGTTTGTGCCTGAACAGCAACTAGGAAGAAAAAAAATAAAAGTGTAAAAAAATGTTTCATAGTAGAATTTACGATTTTCAAAACTGGCCGCTAAAATAGGTTTATTAAATTTTATTAGAAATCAAATTGTTCCCTATAGGGATATATGACCTATTAATTCCTACTCATCTATGTCTATTTTAGAAAATGGATAATAAAAAACTAGCACCACTAAGAAAGTAAATGCATCTTAAAATTTATCAGATGGTCTATTTCCATTGAATTTCTTTTCTCCCTATAACTTTTGGCAGAATGACAACGCCTGCGATCCTAAACGAATTTTTATCTAGATTTTTTACAGGGCACAAGAATTAAAAAGACGAGAATGATTGTACCTATGTAAATCTAAATCTGGTTACTCTGCGAACCAGAAATCTAAAATTTGAGTGTACATAAAATGTCTAAGTACAAATTTAAGCACTTACCTCATTCAATAGCTTGATATGCTCACCGGTAAGATTTGAGCTTATCGCTTCTTTGAAAGCTTTGAGCTGTGAGGATTTTGTTGCACTCACAATAGGCGCGGTAATTCCAGGCTGCACCATGGTCCAGGCGATGGTTACACCTGCTTGTGAGATGGCTAGATCCTGAGATACTGTCTTTAGCGCTTTTAAAATGGCACGCCCGCGATCATTCCAATATTTTTTCAAATTACCAGAACGCTCACTTTTTTCTATTTGCTCAATAGAATCATACTTACCGGTTAAAAAGCCATTTGCTAGCGCCCAATAGTTAGTCACCGCGATCTGTTCTTGTTGCACATATTCTTGATAACCATTCTCAAAGTCATTGCGATTTATCAAACTATATTCTGGTTGATAGATCTCATAGCGTGGCTGGTCATGTTTTGCGGCATAGTCTTGTGATTCCTTGAATCGGTCTAGCGGGAAACTACTCGCTCCTAGATGCCTAACCTTTCCTTGACTTATAAGATCTGCATGTGTGTCCATGATCGTTGCAACCGTTAGATCTGGATCATCCCGATGGCTATAGTAAAAATCGACATAGTCTGTTTGTAGGTTTTTAAGGCTTTGATCAATCTGTTTATGCACGTGATCTGACGCTAGGCTTATTCCACCTTGACCTACATCCATACCTACTTTGGTAGCAATGATCATTCGGTCACGCAGGCCTCTATCTTTCATCCACGCACCTATGATGCGCTCGCTCTCGCCACCGCTATTCCCATCAACCCATCGAGAATAAACATCTGCCGTGTCGATGTAATTAAAGCCTAGCTCGTACAATTCATCCAGCATTTTGAACGATTGTTTCTTGTCGATTGTCCAACCAAATACATTACCTCCAAAAGCGATAGGTGGTATTCTTAAATCAGTTTTTCCTATTGGTTTCGTTGTCATATTCATAATATCAAATTCTAAACTTTAGCTTGAGAAGATATGAATCCTCTGAATTTGATGCTAAAATCCTTTCAGCAAAGCTATATTTAAGCTGCGAGGACAAAACTAAATACATGATGAACTTTGCTTCTGAGAGCTGCTTGTAAAATGGACATTGGTGATTACGCTTTCGCGAAAGCGTAACATAAATAAGGTTTCTTATTATAAAATACTTATCTGATAACTTATTCAGTTTGTGCTCTAGCCGTCATTAAGACACTAAAACGCTCCACAGCTTTTTGAATGACACTCTCGTCTACCTCAAAAATAGGCGCGTGCGGCATGCTGATTTTATTCTGCTCAAAATTAGAACCGCCCAGAAAGAAATAGGTACCTGGCACTTTTTCTAAGAATAGCGCAAAGTCATCGCTGCGTCCACCTGGGAAAACACCACTAAGCTCTACAACCGATTCTGGGTAATAATTCATTAGGATTTTGACCGATTGAGCAGTAACATCAGGATCATTTTGAAGTACATAAGAAACGGGCTTGATGTTATGATCAATGACTACCTGATCTAGCGGACTCTCATCTATCATATTTTGAAGATTCTTCTTGAAAGTATCCAACTGATTTTGATCGCTGAAACTATAATAACCTCTTAGAACGGTCTGATCATTTTCTGAATTTGGATAGATACTTGTTTCTAATAAGGTATAATCTTGATACATCGTATTGCTACCCGCGATACCCGTGACTGGATCTTCAAAAGATGCGTCTGTTCCAAATTCAGGATTGCTTACATTAGAAAGATCATTCATTTTGGACGATACAAATCTGATGTCTTCTGAGTCGGTTGTGTTCAAAGTAAGCGATACTTCTTTATAATGCGCATACAGCTCTTTGGGCTTTGTGGCGATCACACCAGCTGGGAACGGCGTTATATGTGCTGCATAGAATTCGTCTGGATTGATCAGTTCCATCAGGTCTTCGTCTAGCATCGCTTTGGCTCCTGTAATGTTTTCTTCAGCTGGTTGAAAGACGAAATAATATGTTCCTGCCAATTGCTCTTTAAGTTGACTCAAATTGCGCGCAATTCCCAAGCCGATCGTGGTATGCACATCGTGCCCACAGATGTGTCGCACACCATCATGGACCGATTTGAATGCCACAGGATCCTCAAAATCGGTTGCCAGCGCGTCGATGTCTGCTCGCCATGCGATGTGCTTGCCAGGTTTATCCGTCTTGAGAATACCGACAACGCCATAACCACCTATGTTTTCGTGAACTTCTAGTCCAGATTCTTTGAGATGTTCTGCAATAGTTTTCGCCGTACGTGTTTCTTCTCCTGCAAGTTCTGGATATTGATGTAAATCTCGTCTCAAGGCGATCAAATCTTCTTCCATCGCTAGACTTTGAGAAGCTAGTTCCTTATTCAGTTGCTCTTGAGTTAATGGTTTTTGTTGGCATGATATCAGTAGAACAAAAGCGGTGAGAAAGAGAATATATTTCATGGCGGGTTTGATTTATTGAGCTTAAAAATAGAATTATATCTTGAGATGGGATTATCTAACAAACCATATCTCGACTATCGCTCGATATTGGTTCAAGCACTTTGTGGTCAAAGAAAAGCAACCACTTCGAGCGATAGTCGAGAGCTACGTCTCATGAACTAAACCTGACTACAAAGTAGGCTTATTGTTATTCACCAAGAACACTGAATTCACAAAAAACAATTTTCCATTTTCCCAAAAAGCACGGAATAATGGATCATCCACTAGATAAATAAAACTACCAGAACCCATGCGCTCCTCACCAAAAACGAGCGTGTTTTCTAATTCGCGATTAGCTTCTGTGCCAACAAAGCCTGAAACTGCGTTTACCTGATCGATCCAACCTACATTGTAACCATTGCTCAAGTAATCCATGGATTGTGTTCCTAGTTTGAGCGTATAATATTCATCGCCATACCCAAAAGCTAACGGATGCGTTTTATCCAAATTCACTTTAAAAATACTACCTGAATTAAAATACTTGGTGCTCTCAACTTCACGATCTGCATAAGGTGTGAAGTCGGCTTCAGTATCTTTAGATTCATCTTCTGATTCTTCTTCTTTATTTTTTAAAGCAAAACCTTCTTTACCAGCAAAAGAATTCATCGCACTACCTATCGCAACTACCTTACCGCCGTTACGTACGAATGTTTTGATTTTATCCAAACCTGCATCGTTGAGTACGCTGCCGTAATAGCCGTTAGGCATCACGATCACATCAAAATTGGATAGCTCTACTCTGCCCAAATCCTCTAAATCTAGATTAGTCGCTGGATACTCCAATTGCTGCTCAAAGAAATGCCATGCAGCTCCATAACTCAAGGAAGAAATATTGTCGCCTTTGAGTAAGGCGATGCGCGGTGCGTTGATCAACTTGACGTCAGGTGATCCAAAGTCTGGACCTGCGCTTGCAAAGGAACTATTCACAGCAACCACTTTACGGTCATATTCACGAGCATACTGATTTAGTTTTGCTAGTAAATCTGCGTTTCTCACATTGTCGCTTTTGGCAATAATCAGGCTACCGCGGTCGTACTCAACACCATTATTGGTAAATGGTTTTTCTGAAAAGCGCACCTTGATACCATCCTTGAGTAAGGCAGCCAGAAATCTAGCATCATCCATACCGTTCCATGAGATGATATAACCTGCATTGGCGTTGGGTATGGTTTGATAATTAGATTTGAGTGTGGTAGCAGTTCCAACGCTGACCTTTTTACTGCTCGCGACTGCATCAAAACCATAAGCATGCACGAGATTCCAGGCTGTGATATCATAAGTAACCGGCGTACTCAAGCTGGTTTGTGGTTCAAAAAGCACTTGTACCATCTTGCCTCTGGGTTGGTCTGTATGAATAACCATGGCAAGATCTGCCTTGAGTGTTCCAGAGCTTTTACCATTGTATGGTTTGCCCGTAACGTTTACGCTTTCGCGAAAGCTGTATGCTATCTCATGTTGATCCAGCAAAGAGGCTAGTGATTTATATTGATCGCTGGTACCTGAAAGCACAAAACTCTTAAACTTGAGATCGTCGTTGTTGAAATACTTTTTGAACTCACTATTGATTCGCTGGGCATTTTTTGAAGCCACCTCAATTGTGGACAATCCAGTAGTAGTGTGATGTGCAACGCGATCGACTAGTGTCAATTCATAGCCTTCATCGGTATTGATGCCTAGTCCAGCGCGGCCGTGGCCAGCCTGCTCATAAGTCATTCCTATCGCGCCCATGTAAGTCGGGTATGTGTCGCCATAGCTGGGATACAGAAGGTCAAAGCGCTCGCGTGTGAAGTATAGCCAGCCTTCCTTGTCAAAATAGCTGGCGTGGTTTTGCCCAATCTCTGTCTGGAATTGTCGCTGAAAATCTGTGATAACCTCATGAAATGGCTCTGCAGCTGGTGCGAAATAGTACGGATTGTTGATGCCTTGCTCGTGAAAATCCACATGCACGTGTGGCATCCATTGGTTATAAACCTTGAGGCGCTCCTGCGTCTCGATTTGCGAGGCCCATGCCCAGTCGCGGTTCAGGTCAAATAAATAATGATTAGGTCTACCACCTGGCCATGGCTCGCTATGCTCGGCTGCGGCTTGTGATGGATCATAAGGCTGGCTCGCCACTTGATTGAACCAATTTACATAGCGATCGCGCCCGTCAGGATTCACGCATGGATCCATAATCACTACGGTGTTTTGCAACCAGTCTTTCTTTTCGGTAATCAATTTATAAATGGTATTCATCGCCGCCTCAGTCGATGAAGCCTCGTTACCGTGTACATTATAGGATAACCAGACGATGGATTTATCGGCGACTGCACTTCCATCGTTTATCAAGCCTGTTTGCTGCAAATTGGCTTTACGTATGCTCTCTAAATTTTGATGATTTTCAGAACTCGTGATCACTACATAAGTAAGCGGTCTGCGCTCATAGGTCTCACCATATTTTTCATAAGTAACAAGTGGTGAGTTATTTGCCACATGCTCCAGATAATCCACAACCTGTGCATGGCGTGTGAACGCAGTACCTAATTCATAACCAAGAAAATCTGCTGGCGATTGTAATTGCGCTTGTGAAATGGTGCTGATCAAAAAAAATAAAACGAGCGTAAAGCGATGAATCATAGTTGCTATTTGAGTTTACTAAACTAATCCAAATCAAGCATATCTCGCATGAGTTTGCAGTTGGCCAAAAATCTAGGTTACTTTGAGGCATAATTGAGAACTATGAAAGATCTAGGCCTGTGTTTATCTGGTGGCGGCGCGAGAGCTAGCGCTCACATAGGTGTTCTGGAAGCCTTGAACGAGAACGGCATTTACCCTAAACAACTTTCTGGCACTAGCGCTGGTGCGCTGATAGCATCCTTATATTGTTATGGCTACAAGCCCCTGGAAATTCTAGAAATGTCCTTGCAGGATGAATTTGTAAATATCTTCAAGTTCCAGATCATCACTCGCAACTGGAACCGACTGGCAGCACTCAAGAAACTATTGATGAAACACATGCCCGAAAATAGTTTTGACGCCATGAAAATTCCCGTTCATGTATGTGCAACCAACCTCAATAAAGGCTGTGCAGAATTTCTCAATTCGGGCGATCTAGCTACTGCCATTACCGCTTCTTGCGCCATACCAGTTATATTCAAGGCTGTCCAGATTGATGGCATGACCTATGTTGACGGCGGCGTGCTCAACAATCTGCCTGTAGAAACGCTGCTTG
The DNA here is from genome assembly GCF_003966335.1 of Nonlabens ponticola. Classification (NCBI taxonomy): domain Bacteria; kingdom Pseudomonadati; phylum Bacteroidota; class Flavobacteriia; order Flavobacteriales; family Flavobacteriaceae; genus Nonlabens; species Nonlabens ponticola. The sequence goes on from NZ_CP034549.1 coordinate 2,508,218, forward strand.
ACAAGGACTTGACCATCATGGGCGTGAGCATTTGCCCGCATGACGAGATGGCAAAAGTGACGAGCATACGCGAGATCAGTGAGCGTATCTTTCAGCTTAATGTCTGGTCAAATGTAGAATTGCGTCTCAAGCAATGCGACATCGTTTTGGATCTGGAAGATTCCTTCAACTACGGCATGTTTGACGTCAAAAAATCCGAAGAGCTTTTCCGCATAGGTTATGATCGTACCTTGCAGCAAATGCCTAGCATCCTAGCGCAGTTAGCCGATTAAGTACATTCTTACTGTCTGTTTTCGGGCAGTTCCCTAATGCAGGACTATCTTTGCATGTACCAACAAGTATCTATGAAACAAGTACTGGCGCTGATCGCCTTACTATCAGCTCTCAATCTACAAGCACAAGATTCATTTGTAATAGACCGTGGCGAGACCAACCTGTGGCAGGACTTCACCTATGATATGGGTAATGTTTTTCAGGGCGTTGGTTTTGCATATTCACGGCCGCTGTATTGGCAAGGTGATGATTTTATCAAATTAGGTGGCGTTGCTGCCGTTACTGGTGGTTTGTTATTTGTCGATGGCGACATCCGCGATATTGCGCGCGATACAAAAGATGATGTGCCCGAGATTTTACTCGATTACGGCTATTATGCTGGTGCCCCACAAAATAATTACGGTGCCATGGGTGCTGTTTACCTAACGGGACTGTTTACTAAAAATGAAAAACTGCGTCGCACTGGTGTGCTGCTTATAAGCTCCGCAACAGCGACTGGGTTTCTACAACAGTTGACGAAAAGTCTTGCAGGTCGTGCGCGACCTGGCAAGGAATTGGGTCGCAATCATTTCAAGCCTTTTGGCGGCAGCGCTGGTTACAGGTCTTTCCCGTCGGGTCATGCCGTTTTGACTTTTACCAACGCCCATGTGATTGCCAAACAGTTTAAAAATCCATGGGTAAAAGCTGGTATTTATACCGTAGGCGTTATTCCAGGCTTGTCGCGCATCTATGACGACCAGCATTGGGCCAGCGACGTGTTCTTGAGTTGGGCGATGAGTTATTTTATGGTAGAGGCGATCGATTTGTACCTGGATAGAAAATATGCTGAAAAGTATAACCAGACTCCTAAAAAGACCTCATTGGACTTCTCATTCAGTATGCAGCATATAGGCGTTTCCTATACTTTTTAGATCTTCAAGCACGTTCATTAGGGCGTTCCCACCCAAAATTTGGGTGGTCAGGCTCTACGCTATATTCTCGCTAGAAAAAAGCGAGAGATGCCGCTGCGATCCTTAACGCATAGAAGTTCATACATTTTAACTGGCCACCTGGATTCATTTGTCGTCACTGACACTAGCCTTATTAAGCGGTTAATAATCATATTTTGCTTTTATCTTTACTAGATAGAAACGTTATTATGAGATTCTTCATTACCCTAATCCTTTCTTTCACCCTATTCAATGCAGGCGCTCAAGAAGCTGTAGCATCCGATATGATGAAAGAAGATGCCACAACTCTTAATCAGCAACAATTAGATATACTGCATAGAGGAACTAAATCATTCCCGGAAAAAACACAACTCGCTATCGCCGTCGTCAATAATGGTAAGGTTTCATTTGCAGGAATAGAAAGAGTTGGTGATACCATTAAAATGATTGATAATCACGATCACACTTTTGAAATAGGCTCATTGACCAAGGTTTTTACTTCAACACTTCTAGCCGATCTTGTCCTCAATGACAAAATTAAATTAGATGATCCTTTAGAAAAACACATGGATTATGACCTGAGCATCAACCCAAAAACGACTTTGAAGCAACTGGCCAATCATACTTCAGGTTTGCCGCGTTTGCCTACTAATTTGAATCTGTTCCTGGTGGATCAAAGCAATCCTTATAAAGAATACGACAGCTCTATGCTCAAGCAATATTTGACATCTGGAAATACCCAGCAAAAGCAAATAGGCACTTCTTATGAATATTCAAATCTAGGTGCAGGAACATTAGGATTTGTTCTCGCTAGTATGGAGCAAATGACCTATGAAGAATTGCTACAAGAGTGTATTTTCAACAAATACAACATGTCTAACTCAACAACTTTAAAAGAAAAAATAAAGACAGAGTTGATTGAAGGTCGCGATGATAATGGCAATATCACCTCAAACTGGGATTTTGATGCGCTAGCCGGCGCAGGCGCGATCCTTTCAACAGTAGAAGATTTATCAAAGTTTGCCTTAGCTCAATTTGATAAAACCAATGAGTCTCTAGCTCTGACTCAAGAATCCACCTATAATGTCAATTCAAATATGGATATAGGACTAGGCTGGCACATCATCAAAAGGATTGATCAAAATGATAAATTATGGCACAACGGCGGCACTGGTGGTTACTCGTCAAGTATGGTTCTAGACGTTACTGATAAAAGCGGTGTAATCATCTTATCAAACTTATCTGCCTTTCATCCTAAGATGGGAAATATTGACGGATTGAGTTTTGGGTTGTTGAAAACATTGGCTGACCCCAAATAGATCTTCGGCCAAAGATTTATGATGAAAAATAAACTTTGAAGAAGTTTAGCAGGAATACCTATATTAAAACATCACTTATAGCCACCATCATATTATCTTGCCGGCATGGAATTTACACTTACTGAAATCATTGGCTATCTAGCTAGCCTTTTTGTCTTATTGTCGTTTTTTAATAAAGACCTGCGCAAGCTGCGTATCGTCAACTCGGTAGGTTGCGCGCTTTTTGTGGCTTACGGGATTATGCTTCCTAGCATACCAGTTATCATTACCAACGTGGCTATCCTGATGGTTAATGGGTATTATCTGTTTATTAAGAAAGAGGTTCCAATGGTTTCAAATACAACAACTGAAACTCAAGAATAGTAGTTATACCAATTAAGAATTCTAAAAACTCAATAACTTAGATTCAATCAATAGATTCAACATTTGCAGCACCTACAAGGCTTTGCCGTGTAAATGTCGGGTTTAAATCCTGCGATAAATTTTATAAATAGTGACCATGCTACTTAAAATTGCTTCAACCAAATGAAAGAAATTATGAAGCAACCACAACTAGGCGACTACATTGCTAGATTAAGAAAAGAGCAAGGTCTTACCCAAGAAGAACTGGTAGAACGATGTAACATCAATGTGCGCACAATCCAGCGCATTGAAGCTGGAGACGTAACTCCTAGAAGCTATACAATCAAGAATATTCTTGAGGCATTAGGAAGTTCATTTGAAGATATCTCTAAAAAGATAAAACGTGAAGTTCAACCTATTGTCACGGATAACATTCAGTTCAAGAGGGCTAGCAACGGCTTATTAATAGGGATTTTGGGAATTCTGTACATCCTTATTTCAATTCCTATTGCATATTATGAAATATCCGCTTCGCTACTTAATATGAAACTATTAACAACGGGTGAGTACATGATCGGGCTTATCATGTATTTAGGGCTTATTACTTCATTTTATTTGACCTTTCTATTATCAATAAAAGAAAGATCACCTGTAATGATCGCATGTGTTATAATCTTTCTTTTCCTGGAAATATTAGGATTAATAGCGAGGTTTTCATGGTATAAGGACACATTGTATTCCTTCTCAAAGATGCAAACAGGTCTCGCTTTTATGTTTCAGATAATTTATGGATTATCACTAGTGATTCTTGCCATACCATTTTTGATAAAAAGGAAACAGTTTCATGGCGTTTTCAAAAACCTAGGCATCATATTGATTGTCGGTGGAATCTCTCACGCAACATTTTTATTATTCCCAATAGGAATTATAGCTACACTATTATTCGAGATACTTTTAATCGTTATGTCATTTCAACTGTACCAAAGTGGTAAAACAGATACTAACGACTTTAATTGATTTAAATATTTAAACGAACCTCTTCAAATTCTCAACTTGCTTTTCAATAGCTTCCTTAAATTCGGTTTTTAGGCGGTCGATGAGTTGACCTGTTGGGATCGTATCTTTAATGGTGGCCACGCCTTGGCCAGCACTCCAGATGGTTTTCCAGGCTTTGGCCTCGGTATCCATTTCTTTGCCAAAATCGATTTTTCCAGTCGCCTTCAATTGTTCTTCAGTCAATCCAGCAGCATTGAGACTCGCCGCTAGAAAATTTGCAGATACTCCTGATATCGCAGCGGTGTAAACCACATCAGATGATCCAGCCTCAATGATCATGTCGCGGTATTCATCAGTAGCTTTTGACTCATCAGTATTGATAAAACGTGTGCCCATGTAGGCTAGATCTGCGCCCATTTGCAGTGCGCTGGCAACGTCTTGACCAGAGCTCATCGCACCTGACAGCATAATGACACCATCATAGAATGATCTCACCTCACGTATAAATGGCATAGGGTTCAAGGTTCCAGCATGACCACCAGCACCAGCGGCTACTAGAATCAACCCGTCAACACCAGCTTCTTGAGCCTTTTCTGCATGGCGTTTTTTGATCACATCATGAAATACAAGCCCTCCATAACTATGCACGGCATTGACCACATCTTTTACCGCACCTAGTGAGGTAATAATAAGTGGCACTTTGTGTTTCATACAAACTTTAAGATCTGCCTCTAGTCGTGGGTTGGACCCATGAACAATCAAGTTGACACCATACGGCGCAGCTTTTTTACCAGTTTCCTGTTCCCAGGCAGCAAGCTCTTTTTCTATTTGAATAAGCCATTGTTCAAAACCTTCGGTTGATCGTTGATTAAGCGCGGGAAAAGTTCCTACTATTCCGTTCTTACAGCACTCGATGACCAACTCTGGGCCAGAGATTAAAAACATGGGTGCCGCCACAACGGGCAATGATAGTCTATCGATCAGCTCTTTGGATGTCATAGGTAAGTCTTTACCCAAATTTACAAAAGCAGGACCTTATGCAAGCATAGTAAATTATAATTTGCCAAAATCTCGTTATATAATTTTGCCCTCGACCGCGATAATCGCTCACAGCCGTACCTTTACAACATTCCTGCGTCGTTTGAGTTATTGCAGGAACGATAATCAACGCGAATTGAAGCATTTTATAATTACAGCGGTGTTTTGTGTTCTCGCTTTCGCGAAAGCTGATTCCCAAAAATTCACGCTATCAGGCACAGTCACTGAAAAAGGCACCGGTGAGACGCTACTCAACGTAAATGTCCTGATACCAGCAGAAAGTACAGGAACCATAACCAATGAATACGGTTTTTACAGCATCACGCTGCCCGCAGGAACTTATGAAGTGCAATACAGCAGTTTAGGATTCAAGACTATAATGCGTACGGTGACGCTGGATGCCAACAAAAAATTATCGCTGGAACTAGAAGAGCAAGGTGAGGCGCTTGATGCCGTTATCCTGAAGGCAGATGTGGAGAAACTAAGCATCAGATCGCCACAAATGAGCGTGAATGCACTGTCGATTGAAACGATTAAAAAAACTCCTGTAGTTCTAGGTGAGGTTGACCTAATAAAAGCCTTGACGCTGCTGCCTGGTGTCACCAATGCCGGTGAAGGCGCCAGTGGTTTTAATGTGCGTGGTGGCGCGGCAGATCAAAATCTAGTGTTGCTAGACGAGGCTACTTTATACGGTAGCGATCACCTGTTCGGCTTCTTTTCAGTCTTTAATCCTGATGCGATTAAGGATTTGAAATTATATAAAGGTGGTATTCCCGCTAGATATGGTGGTCGTGTTTCCAGTGTGTTGGACATTTACCAGCGTGATGGTAATAAATCACGATTGAGCGGCACTGGTGGTATAGGAATCGTCTCCAGCAGACTGCTGCTAGAAGGCCCGATTCAAAAAGACAAATCCTCTTTTCTAATAGGTGGTCGTAGTAGTTATGCTCATTTATTTTTCCCTCTTTTTGATCTGGATAACCAAGCCTATTTCTATGATTTGAATGCCAAGGTTTCTTTTAATATCAACGACCGCAATCGTTTGTATGCCTCGGCATATTTTGGTCGTGATGTATTTGAGGTAAACAACTTGTTCGGCAATACTTTTGGAAATTCATTTGTGAACCTGCGCTGGAATCATACGTATAATGACAAATGGTTTGGTAATGCATCCTTGATCTATAGTGATTATAATTATGGGCTTGAACTAGAATTTGTAGAGTTTGTTTTTGACAGCGGCATCAGTAATCTGAATGCGAAATATGACTTGACGCATTACCTCAACGATAAAACCAAATTGCGCTTTGGTCTCAACTCCATCTATTATGAGTTTGATCCTGGTAAAATCACGCCAACTACCGACGATAGTTCCATCAATGAACGTCAACTAGCATTAAAGTATGCCATGGAAAATGCTGTTTATATCGATGGTGAATTCACCCTAACTGATAATATCAATGTGAATGCAGGGTTGCGATTCACCAATTTCCTGCGATTGGGTCAGGATAATTTATTCCGCTATGAGGATAATCAGCCACTTTTATACAATGAAGAGCAAGGTATTTATACCAGTGCAGAACCTCTAGAAACTTTTAATGAGAGCCGCAGCAACGTGCTGGAAAGTTTTTACAATATTGAACCGCGTCTAGGTATTTCTTATAGTCTGGACGACGATACCAGTATTAAGGCAAGCTACCAGCGCATCAACCAATACATCCATTTGATAAGTAATACCACTGCGCCTACACCGTTTGATCTGTATGCGCCTAGCGGTGAATTTATAAAACCACAAGTAGGTGATCAAGTCGCGATTGGTTTTTTCAAGAATGTTGGTGATTACAGCATTGAGGTAGAATCATTTTATAAAGAAGTAGATAATCGTCTGGACTATATTGATGGTGCAGACCTCATCGCACAGGATGCGGTGGAAACGATCTTACTTAATGGTGAGGCGAGAGCTTACGGTCTAGAATTATTATTGCGTAAAAACTATGGCAAGTTGCAAGGCTGGGTTGCCTATACCCTATCACGCAGTGAGCAGCGCACGCCAGGTCGTACGGCAGACGAGCCAGGTATCAATAATGGTGAATGGTACAACGCCGCATGGGATAAAACCCATGATTTGACTATTACCGCTAATTATGAACTGAACAAGAAGTGGAACTTTGGCACAAACTTCACGCTGCAAACGGGTCAACCGGTAACCTATCCAGTAGCTCAATATGAGTTTGACGGTAATTTTATTCCTGTTTATGAATCGCGCAACGCTAGTAGACTACCTGTTATCCATAGATTGGATTTGAGTGCTACCTATATTCCGAAACCTGAAAAGACCAAAGGTTGGCAAGGAAGTTGGGTTTTTAGTTTATACAATGCCTACAATAGAAAAAATGCAGCGAGTGTCAGCTTTGGTGAGAATGAGGATACTGGCCGCAATGAAGCTACACGACTGGCGATTTTTGGAATTGTACCAGCGGTCACTTATAATTTTAAATTTTGATCATGAGACATTTACTAATTATTATGCTAGTGGTGGTTTGCTTTTCATGTGAGGATGTGATAGATGTTGATCTCAATACTGCTGAGCCTAGACTTGTAATAGAAGCGACCATCAATCGCGAGGCAGATGGCGAGACGGCAGGCAGCATACGGTTGACTAGAACGGCAGACTTTTTTGAAGAAATCAACGAGCCAGTGACTGACGCACAGGTACGTATCATTGATGAGAATGGTAATACGTTCGAATATGAGCACAATGATCTAGGTTACTATTTCAATGATGAACTGGATATAGAGGATGACGTGGATTACACACTAGAAATCATAGATCAAGGACAAACGTATCGCTCTACAGAGCAACTCATTAAAACAGTACCGCTGTTCAATCCTGAACAAGAGGAAATAGATGGCTTTGGCGAATTCACACAGATTACTGCTTTTTATGACGATCCAGAAGGTTTTGGAGATTTCTACTTGTTTCGATATCTAGATGAGTTTAATCGCGAGATCGACATACGCGATGATGAATTTAGCGACGGTAATGTGACGCCTACCAGTTTCTTTATCGAGGATTTGAATCCGCAGATGGAGATCTTATTGACCATTGAAGGTATTGATCAGCGTGCATTCACCTTCTATGAGACGCTACTGCAACAAGGTGCAGATGCTGGTGGCGGCCCGTTTGACACACAGCCTGCAACTGTGCGAGGTAATGTGATCAACGAGACTGATTCCTCTAGATTCCCGCTGGGATACTTTAGAATTTCTGAAATATATCGATTGAACTATATAGCAGACTAAATGATGTAACTGACGGCATCGTCCAGGTTCAATCGCACTTTCGCCATATCAGCAAACATATCATCTGACGCACGGTGGCCTATAGGCAAAAGCAATACAGATTTTAATCCTTGATCGTTAAGTTCTAACAACTCGTCAACTTTTTGAGGTATAAAACCTTCCATAGGACAGCTATCGATGCGCATATCTGCCAGTACAGTCATGAGATTACCTAGCGCGATATAAGCTTGATTGCGCGCCCATGCGAGATTTTCATCCTCGCTCATGGCTTCAAACTTATCTTCTAACTGCTTGCGGAATGGCGCGAGAATCTCACTAGGTGTTTGACGCGCAGCCACTACTCTATCAAAATAATTATTGATATAGGCGAGATCTACCTTAATGGTGCTTATCACAAGGACTGCCGGTGCATCTAATACTTGACGCTGACCATAGGAAATAGGCACTAATTTTTCCTGCAATATTTTATTCTGCACTATAGTTAATCTACTAGGCTGCAGCCCATATGAGGTAGCGGTGAGATTAAAGACACTGGCTATATCCTGGAGTTGCTCTTGAGTAATATTTTTGCTGGGATCAAACTTTTTAGTCGCATAGCGCCACTCTAGGTTTTCAATACTTTTCATGCAGGTAGTTCGTTATATTTGCGCGAGGTTTTATAGAAGTTAGCTTTCGCGAAAGCGTAATAACCACAAGCCTCAACACAATTTACAAAGGTAAACTACAGGATTAAGATCGCGCCAGGAATGCTAGGCAATTCTTATGAAGAAACTTCTCAATATTGTCGTCTTTTTATTGATTGCTGGTGTCATTGCTGTGATATTTTTACAACAATACATACAACAAACTTCTAAAGATAGTATCGCGACCAACATAGAAATGCTGGAACCTGCTTATACGGGAATTGTGTTAGGTGCAAGCGTGTTGCCCGATCAGTCACTCTCACCAGTTCTCAAGGCTCGTGTAGATGCTGCTTTACTAGCCTATGAACAAGGGAAGATTGAGCGCTTTTTGTTGAGCGGTGATCATGGTGATCGCGACTATGATGAGGTAAATCCGATGAAAAACTATCTAGTTAAAAAAGGGGTTCCTACCGCAGATATTTTTCTAGATCATGCTGGTTTTGACACTTATGATAGCATGATACGAGCACGTGAGATTTTTGAAGTTGATCACGCCATTGTCTTTACTCAAGAGTTTCATTTACCACGAGCCATTTATCTAGGCAATCGATTAGGGCTTAACATACAAGGCTACATAGCAGATCCAGAAGGCTATGAACCATCATCCAGCCTCAAACGTAGAGAGTGGCTGGCCAATATCAAAGCATGGGCAGAAATCAACATCAATCAACGACCTACTCATGATGGAAAAGCTATTCCTATCACTGGCGATAGCAGCCAGAGTTATGACTAACTGTTATTCAATTTTTAACAGGATAGGTTAAGGTGTGTTAAGTAAGCCACTTCTATTACCGTAATCTCTTATCTTGAAAAGAAAATAAGAATTATGAGTGATAAGACACCAAACCCAGAAAAGACTAGTAAAAAAGAACAAGCTATCAATCTTGAAGCAACGCATGGTAAGGATATCAACCATCAGGTAAAAGATAAAAAAGAGCATCACCAGCCACGAGATACTATTGCTAGACAGGATTAATTCCTCAATACTGTATTGAAAAACTGCCCTAGAGGCAGTTTTTTTTTATGCCTGGTCACAAACAATTTAAATAAATACATTTATATTTGCACCCGCAAAAAGCTCAATGCTTTTTACGATCCAGGAGAAGTGGCAGAGTGGTCGAATGCACTGGTCTTGAAAACCAGCGAGGGTCACACCTCCAGGGGTTCGAATCCCTTCTTCTCCGCATAAAAGCCTGGTATCTCAATGATACTGGGCTTTCTTTTTTTCGGTTGACAAATTAGTTGACCTATTTCTTCAAATCAGACTCCCTTTCTCGTATTTAATTCATAGCTCATAATCAGAAACTACCCTTGTCTAAGAATAAATTAGGTAGCTTTGTATTGAACTTAAAATTTAATATGTGAAGTAAAACTTCTCAAAACTTATTATAGCGTTTAGCTCTAGATCCAATCGAAATCGCCAATTTTTTGATCTGACAAGCTGTTTTAAACGCGGTGCCCATGGGCGCTGCTGTTTACTCTTGTCATGGTGTTTGGCGATACCCGATTGGATAGTAATTCAGTTAGCGCCTTCTTTAATTGGACATTATGATCGAGAATACTTTTAAGCTAGAATTTGACAAAGAGACAGCTACCGAAACTCAAAAAAAACTAATTAAGCGTTACTGGGATTACGACGCAGAGAATAAAGGCTTTAAAGAAAAGGTAAACTATATTTTTTCAGAAAATAACATGTCAGTACAGTCTAATCTGAAAGTAATTAATAGACACTCGACCATGAGAATTCAACATATTTGTCAGGTCTGTCTAGATGAATATTGGTTACCGGTATCCTCACGAGCTAGATTTTTGTCTGGCATCACTGCTCATCATGATATACCTAATTATTTCACCTGTCAGTCCTGTGCTGCTTTACAAAGACTAGAACAACAGCAAAGGGGAATAGATAAGAAGATAAAGATTATTAAAACAATCCAGGAAGCTTATGATTCACAACTATACAATTATTTAACAAGCTTTGAATTTGAGGTACTGGTAAAAACATTAGAAGATGATTACTTTAATATTACTTTAAAATATTATGCTAACGAAGGTGTGCATGAGACATTTATTGATGCCATTGATAAGTTAAATGATTTACAGCTATTATACATCAATCCAAAATCAAAGCATAAATATTATCGAGAGATCCTATACGCAGAAGAAACAAAACAAATACTTTCAGCTATTCCAGGCGGTCATCGAGATTCCACGTTTAGAATAATAACCGAAGCTGATACACCGTCCATTCATAGTTCTGAGTTTTCAAGTGAACTTAAATTTTTTCTTCATCCAAATAAAAATAAATCGGGATTGAGTCCTGATTTTACTACCTTGATAGAAATTAAAGAAGATATTATTTTACGTAAGGGAACAACCTTTACAGCGGGAGGCTGGATAAAGAACAACGAAGGCATTAATGTTACCATCGTACCTACAGAAAAAATCGTTAATAGGACTCGTAGCATACCATTGAGTAAAGTACCTGAATCGTTGGGAACGCTGATTAATAATTATTTGAACAACTTAAATGAATAATCAATATAATTTTTGACTAAATCATTTCTTTATGCTGAAATCTAGTAATGTCCTCGATGAGTTGGAAAGTTTGTACTGCACCTCAATAGATATTGAATTATTTGGAGTCACCTCTTTTACAGATCTTGATGAAGTGATAGATATGGAGATCGAGACCTGGGCTGATCTTGACAAACCAATTTCTGAAATAGAGCGTCTAGCTCAAAAAGCAATAGGCACATACATCTTGACTATGGATGATCCAGATCGCTTACAAGAGTATATCTGTCGAAAGAAAACTATAGACTTCTTGACAGAAATGAATTCAATCCTGGAAAAACTAAAAATTAGAATAAATTAAAAATTGTGCTGAAGTGATCAAAGCGTTCTTAAGATCTTGCACGAAAGTGATGAACACACATTATAATATTTCTTAGCTTACAAGGTCATAATCATACTTCTCAAATTTTGCTCTGTCCTAGTTTCGACTAGTTCAAAAACATTTTGAATACGAAAGTTAAATGAAACAGTCGTCGAACTTCAGTAATTTTACAACTCGTTTTAGATAATATTGGTTCTTGAAACGATTAAGAGAAAATGGAATTTAAAGCGACCTCGATAAATATCGCTTTTTTACTTTCTGAAATTATCCGCATATAGCATAACGTTTGGAATTGAATCATGTAAATTATCTGTTTGATTTGACTTTCGTATTCAAAGTATTGGGTTATTTCCGAGCATTTCTTAGCTACTTCCGATTAAATTAAAATTTGACAGTACTATTGTTAAGCTAGAGATTCAGATATTTAATAAGAAACTTTACTAGGTTTTACACCCCACGGAACAGGTTGTAGTCCATGTTTCAATGTTGCGCCTTTTGTAGTGCGATTATAGTATTCGCCATGGTATTCTAGGATATTAAGTAAGGCCAATTCTATGTACCATATGCACAGTTCTAATATCTCATATTTTGTACTCATGTCAATTTTATTCAACTTCATTCTTTTTTCGATTTGAGAATGAACTATCATATTACGAACTTCGGTTATCACATCCGGACCGTCTAATGCGCGTTTTTGTTCTGAGACATAAGAATTCAAACATTTTAATCCAAGAGGTACCTCTGTTTCAATACCTAGGTTTTTGACGATAAGTCTAATTTTGTTTGATGCTGAAATGGAGGATGCATCTCTTCCTGATAGTAATCCTTTTTTCTCTACTATCCACCAATTATAAATTAGTTCTAAAGCAGTTTGAGCCATAATGATAGAACTTTCAGTAAAGCCAACATTGTTATTAGCATTCAAGTACCAATGTATTGCCGTGAAAAGAAAATCTTCGTCATGTGGGTCGGACGCGACTTTCTTATAGTTTTTCCACAATTGATCTATTGAAAGGTAAATTCTACTAGGACACCAGGTTTGCGGTAAACTAAACGGTTCTATGAGATAGCTTGTGTAATCCGTCCATAAAGGCTCGTCTTTGTTCAGACCTTGCGCCATGAATCCAGAAATACGTCTACCATTTATAAAAGAAAGGAAATTGTTTACCAGCCTGAAAATGCTTTGAGATTCACTTAAATTTAGTGGCTCCTTATGGCAGGTCAATTTACCTGATGCCAATATATCAAAACCTCCCAGATTTTCTAATCCTTTTAGTTTTTTATCGTAATCATATACAGAATCGATAATGAACTTGTAATTCTCATCCCCAAATGTTAATCTTGATTTTGATGTTCTATTCTCAATAACTCCTATTTTTTTTTGGACTGGATAACCATACAGCCGCCGTAAGTTAGGTATCGAAAAAACTATCTCATTTACTTTTACCGATGGGTCGCCAGTATATGTCTCGAAGGCAAAAACACCCTCAAATGTTATACTACCAAAATTGTCAAAATTGACTAGAGTGAGAAATGCCTTGCCTGCAAGATTATCATTAATGACCACCTCAAAGTATTCAAGTTTCCTGAAAATCTCAAAACTGAATTTATTCAGAAGCTCCGGTTTACCCAAAAATCTTACACCAACCAATGGTAGCCAGTGAAATGAAAATTTACCAAGGCAGGAAATTGAAACATTGTCTGAAACTATTTCAAATCTTCCATCATGAATAATAATACTAGCATTAGTCGTGGGAAGGGTAATGTGTTCTATAATTGTTGGGTATCTGCTATCCGGATCCGTAATATCTGAGGTCAAAATATTATTATATCTGTTTATTGAAAAATTGCATCATTTAAAAGTATCGATCTACAACTGCATACTTGTTGGGACAATGCTTTATTTGTAATACTTTTTTATAGCAATTCTCCATCCATTCGTTTAATGCATCCTTTGCAGACAAATAAATCATCTCAGTAAATTTCTATTACCACTTCATTTTCTGCAACCTAACTGCATTTAAAATAGCAAGCAAGGCAACACCTACGTCTGCAAAAACGGCTTCCCACATTGTAGCAAGTCCACCGGCTCCTAAAATGAGAACTATAATTTTTACGCCAAAGGCTAGAACAATATTTTGCCAAACAATACTTCTGGTAGAACGTCCTATTTTTATGGAGCGCGCAATTTTTGATGGTTGGTCATTTTGAATGATAACATCTGCGGTCTCAATAGCGACGTCACTTCCTAAACCACCCATTGCCATTCCTACATCACTTGTTGCCAAAACTGGTGCATCGTTGATACCATCGCCTATAAAAGCGACTGTTGTATCTGGTTGTGCTTTGAGTTTTTCTACTTCGTTAAGTTTATCTTCTGGCAACAAACCACCTTTTGCCCAATCAATACCTAATTCTTTGGCTACTTGTTGGGTAATGGAATCTTTATCGCCCGACAACATTATGATTTTAGAAATACCAGCCTCGCGAATTTGCTTAATCGCCTGATGGGCATCTTCCTTGAGCTCATCTGCAATGGTTACGTAACCTGCAAATTTGCCGTCTATTCCTACCATCACTATGGATTCAACAATAGTATCAGTTTCGGAAGGGACATCAATGCTGTTTGAAGTCATTAATGCTTTGTTTCCTACCAGCACGGTTTTTCCGTTTACGGTTCCTTTCAGTCCTTTTCCTGCGATTTCAGTCACGTCGGTTGCATCATAGTCGGCACCTTCGGCTTTGTATTCCATTATGGCTTTGGCGATGGGATGTGTAGATTGCTCTTCCATTGCCATTAGGTATTTCATAAAGTCCGCTTTCGCGAAAGCGGAATCATTTACAACTTCCTTAATTTTAAATACTCCTTTAGTAACCGTACCAGTTTTATCCATTACCACGGTATTTACTTTAGTCATTGCATCCAAAAATGATGCGCCTTTAAACAGGATTCCGTTGCGAGATGCAGCACCCAATCCACCAAAATATCCTAGCGGAATGGATATTACCAAAGCACAAGGACAAGAGATAACTAGAAAGATTAAAGCTCGATATAGCCAGTCTCTGAACACATAATCATCTACAACGAAATACGGTAAAAAGGTCAGACCTATGGCTAAGAAAACTACAATAGGCGTGTAAACACGAGCAAATTTTCTAATAAACAACTCGGTTTTAGATTTACGAGCGGTGGCATTCTGCACCATATCTAGAATACGTGCGATAGAGCTGTCCTTGAACTCCTTAGTAGTTTCTACCTCAATAACTCCATCAAGATTGATACTTCCTGCAAATACAGATGCTCCTTTCTGGACGGTATCCGGTTTACTTTCTCCGGTAAGAGCAGCGGTATTGAAAGAACCTTTATCTGAAAGTAATATTCCATCAAGAGGCACTTTTTCTCCTACGCGTACTTGAATTTTTTCGCCTATCTCAACCGTCTCAGGATTAACCGAAATGAAGTCGCCATTTCGATATACTAACGCCTCATTAGGTCGCACATCTAATAAAGCCTTGATATTTCCTTTTGCTCGGTTAACCGCTGCTTGTTGAAATAATTCGCCCACGGCATAAAACAACATTACAGCTACACCTTCTGGGTATTCTCCTATGGCAAATGCGCCCAAAGTTGCAATGGACATTAAAAAGAACTCCGTAAAGAAATCTCCATTCTTAATACTGTTCCAACCTTCTTTTATTACAGGGAAGCCAACAGGGATATAAGCTACGGTGTACCATACGATTCTTACCCATCCTTTAAAGAAGGGAAAAGTGTCAAAATAATCAACTGCAATACCTATTATAAGCATAACAAAACTGAAAATTGCAGGTAAATATGTTTTCAAATTAGACACTTCGTCTGGACTGCTGTGATTGTGACCGTCATCGTGACTGTGCGCGCCTTTATGTTCTTTTGGGTCTATGTCGCGTAAATTTATTTTTTTCTTTTTCATCTATTTTGATATCCAAATTTTTGCTTGTTCTTTATCTTTTAAATCGAAGTATTTTACTTCCGAGCTTGTGAAGAAATCGGTTGCTTTTGCTGCCCATTCTTGCCATTTTTTATTTCCAACGAATGCTAATTTGCCGTAATCCTTGATATGGGCTACATCAGTCTTGATGTCTTCCCAAAATCCTTTAATAGTATAACCTTCAAAATCTTCCATTTCAAAATAAAAGTCCACTTTGCGACCTTTGTCGATGATTCGATGTATTTGTTTGTGAATGGTCTTTAAATTTTCTTCGTTCAATTTGCCTGAGAGCCTTGCTGCAATCAAGTTCTCTTTATTCGTATCTATAGACTGTATCATAACTTCTTATTTTTAAGTGTTCAAAGTACAAGTTTAAACCGTGCAACGGAAGTGCAATTATCGTCCACTACATTTTTCGCATATTCCTTTAAGTACCAAGTTGGCATCTTCGGCCACGTACCCATCAGGCAAATTGATATGTGGTATTTTATGCTCTGTCAGACATACGGTCTCATCGCAATTATGGCAATGAAAATGCAAGTGTAAATCTTGTTCTAATTCGCAATTACATCCAGGTTCACATAAAGCATACTTGGTAATGCCTGTGCCGTCTTCTATGTAATGTACGATTCCTTTTTCTTCAAAAGTTTTTATGGTTCTGTAAAGCGTTGTGCGTTCCGCTTTCGCGAAAGCGGACTCAATATCCGTTAGTGCTACCGCAACTTCCTTTTCAGCCAAATATTTATAAATCAAAATGCGCATCGCTGTAGGACGCACTTGATGATTCTCTAATGTTTTTTCTATTTCGGTCATTGTTATTTCAGATTGCTTTTGATTTTTTTTGCCTTCGATAAAGCTTCCCATCCTTCTTTTGCTGCGTATGGAACAATCAGCAGCGCAGCAATTGGGTCTGCCCACCACCAGCCTAACCAATTCACAAGTAGTAATCCTAATAAAACTACTACCGTTTGATAAAGGCAAATAAATGTATCCTTTGCATCAGCTTTTAGAGCTGGACTGTCCAATCTGTTACCATATTTCCTTTTGTAATAAATCAAAATGGGATTTACGATTAAGGATATTACTAATATCACAACCCCAATAGTTGACCAAGATGCGGTTTCTTGACTTATTAATTTAGATATGGAATCATAGGATATAAAGGCACAGATGAGCGCAAAAGAGATTGCAATGACATAAAGCGTTATCATTTTTCGCGTTTCTACACGTTTCTCATCTATTCCTTTGATTTCGCCGTGCAACCGCCAGCCCAATGTTCCAGCACTTATTACCTCGATGGTGCTGTCAAGTCCCCAGCCAATTAAGGCAGAGCTGTTTGATGTAAATCCTGCGATAAGCGATACGACCACTTCAATGATGTCATAGATGACGTTCCATATCTGTAGGGTTCTGGCTTCTTTTAAATTTCTCTTCCTCGTTTTTTTCATATCTCCTAATGTGAGTGTTCTGTATCGCCTTTGTTCATTTCTGCCATAAGGTAATAGGAATTATTAAATGCAAAACGTGTTTTTGGACTTGGGGTTTCAAAAAAACGTATCGCTATCCAGTCACCATCTTTTTCGCCAGTCATAACTTCTATGGGTGTAAAACTCCACGCATCGCCTTCCCTTTGCGCTGTAAATACATACGTCTTTCCAGCTTCTGTAACTACGGCACTTTCTGGTAGTGCTATAGTCTGCTGGTTGTCAACTTCAATTTTACCTTTTATATACATTCCAGGTATAAGACCGCCTTCTTTGTTCTCAATTTCAGCGTGAACGTGCACTGCTTTGGGATCTTGTTCGAAGGTCTGGCTGACTGAATAAATTTCGGCTTCCAGTTCTTTTCCTGGACGCGATTGAATACTAAAGCGCACTTTTTGTCCTTTCTTTACTTTATCTACATCTTTTTCAAAAACCATTAAATCTGCGTGTACGTGGTCTGTGTCTACTATTTCCATCAGATTGGTCTGTGGCTCTACATACTGCCCAGTTTTTATAAATACCTTTTCTACAACACCTGCAATGGGACTGCGTAATGCCACACGCTGGTAAATCGTACCATTGCGCACGCCACTTGCATTGATGTTGTACTGTCGCAATTGCGCTTCAAGGCCTTTTACCATTGCCGTAGATGCCTGATAGTCTGCGGTGGCCTTTTGATAATTCATACCAGATGCCACGCCAGCTTCATAAAGTCTTTTTTGACGTTCGTATTCTTGTTTTAAAAAAAGACTGTTGCTGTATGCATTTAGGTAATCACTCTGTATCTGTATAATACTGGGATGTGAGAGGTATGCTACCGCTTGATTTTTTTTAACCTCGTCGCCTTCAATTACTTCTATGGAAGCCACATTTGCTCCCGCAAGCGTGGTAATATTAGCTTCGTTTTGTGGTGGCACTTCAAGCGTTCCGTTTGCTTCTACGTAACCGCTCATATTGCGCTGCGCAAGAGTGTCAATTTCCATTTGTAAGGCTACAAACTGTTCTTGCGTAAGCATTACTTCTTTAGCCTCGCCTTCGGTATGGTTTTCTTCATCAGTTTCACCTTCAGAATGGTTTTTTTCTGTTTCAGAATGGGTGGCTTCATCGTGGCCATCTTCAGTTTTTGAGTCGCCACAACTGGTCAATAATAATGCTAGTAGCATCGTTTTAACAGGTATATATTTTATCGTTTTCATCTTTTTAGTTTTGGAAATATTGTAGTTCAAACAAGGCTTTTAAATAATTATCGAGTGCATCTAGCGCATCCATTTCAGTCTGGATGGCATCCCTGATGATTTGTGTGAATGCCGCATAGTCCAGCGCTCCTTCTTTATATGCCAGCAACGCACCCTTTCGCTGGTCTATGGCAAGCGGCAGCGCTTCGGTTTTATAGAAAAACCAAGTGTCCCGCCATCGCACATAATTTTGCATCGCTTGTGTATATTGAGATTGTAACTCACGCTGTTTATAGGCTGCATCGGTTTCTGCAATCTGTGTATCCAGTTTTGCAGCTTTTGCGCGGCTGCGGTCTGGGCCAGAAAACAGCGGAACGGTAATACCCACTTGATAGGTGTAGAAACCGCTATCGCCATTTACTCGTTGCAGACCACCTTGCAGATTGAACTTGGGCAATAGATTTACCCTTGCTGCATCATAGCTTGCCTGTGCTTCGTCTATACGCTTTCGCGAAAGCGATAATTCGGGATGATCATTCAATATTTCAACTGTCTCTGAAATCGAAATTTCATCAGCTTCCAATTCATCAGTAACGGTGTACATCGTATCTGGTGTCAACCATAGGTTGAGTTTTTGAAGAGCGATCAAATAGTCTGTTTCTGCCTGTTGAAATTTATTATTGACCCGCAAAGCTTGATTGCGCGCAGCATCATATTCCAGCCTTGAAATGGCTTCCACTTCATAATTGAGTTCTACAGATTGTGCAAACTGATTGTAAATACTGTCCAATTCTCGGTACAAGAGGAACTTCTTTTTTGCCTGAAAACCTTCTGACCAGGCTTTTTTAACTTCCCGTTCTACCAGGATTTTAGAAAGGTCAAATGCCGTTTGTGCCAACTCGATCCGTTGTTGTTGTAAACGTTCCTTGGCACCTATTCCCAGTAGATCAATATTCTGCTGTCCGATGCCTATCAAGGTATAAATGCCCTGACCATTGGCTACTTCCTCACCACCAGTAAATACCTGTGTATTTCCGAAATCATAAGCATTGCCTGTGAGTGCATTCTGTCTTTCAATTTCGAGTTGGCTCGTTTTAAGTACAGGGTAATTCTCTTTGGCAATTTCAACCGCTCGTGATAGTGTGATGGGTATGATACTGTCCTGAACAATACTATCCTGCAAAGGTGCTTGTGATTGTTTCGCTTTTTCTTCGACTGCTCTCTGGGCAGATGCCCAAGAGGTACCACCTAACATAAAACCAAGTATCAAAATTGTAGTCAACGCTTGCGTATTAAACGAACCAATCTTTTTCTGGTCTTTGCGCTCGCGTCTCTTTTCTATAAACGTATAGAGCACGGGAAGAACGACCAACGTGAGTAGCGTCGCTGTAAGCATACCACCGATAACCACTGTAGCTAGTGGTTGCTGCACCTCTGCACCAGCAGATGTGGAAAACGCCATAGGTAAAAAGCCAAAGATATCTGTAGTAGCCGTGAGCATAATGGGACGAATACGTTCTTTAGTCCCTTTAAATATTCTATCCTTTATACTTACGACACCTTCTTCTTTTAAAGAATTGAATCGGTTAATAAGTACCAGCCCGTTGAGAACTGCGACACCGAATAGCACAATAAATCCTACACCCGCCGAAATACTAAAAGGCATATCTCTCAACCATAAGGCAAACACACCACCGATGGCCGCCAAGGGTATCGCGATGTAAATCATTAAAGATTGTGAAAAGGATTTTAGAGCAAAGTACAGCAGTATGAATATTAAAAACAGAGCGATAGGCACAACGATTATCAAACGATCCTTTGCACTTTGCAGATTCTCAAATTCGCCACCATAGGTAATATAATAGCCCGATGGCAGATCCAGTTCTTCATCTAATCTTTTCTGAATGTCTTTTACTACAGATTCCACATCCCTTCCTCGAGCATTTACACCTACATAGGTTCTTCTATACGTATTATCACGTGAGATTTGCATAGGTCCAGGCACGTATTCAATCTCGGCTATTTCGATAATGGGCACCTGATTTCCATCCTTAAGATCGATATACATATTGCGCAGGTCATCAATACTTTTTCTATGGCTTTCATCAAATCGTACCACGAGGTCAAATCGTTTCTCGCCCTCAAAAATGACACCAGCCGTACCACCTGCAAATGCAGTACTTATGTAATCATTGACTTTTTGAATATCCAGTCCATATTGCGCCATTTTATCTCGCCTAAATTTTACGGTCATCTGTGGTAATCCAGCTGTACGTTCTGCACTCACATCGCCAGCACCAGGAACAGTCTGTATAATAGCTGCCATTTCCTGAACCTTTTTTGACAATACCTCTAAATCTTCGCCATAAAGCTTTACCGCAATGTCTTCTCTCACACCTTCTAAAAGCTCGTTAAACCGCAGCTCTACAGGTTGAGTAAATACTAAATTCACACCCACGAGTTCTTCATTCAATTTATCTCTAATGGCATCTATCAAACCTTCTTTAGTAGAGGCGGTTGTCCAGTCATCCATATCCTTATTAAGGATGATGTACATATCTGCAATGTCCATAGGCATAGGATCTGTAGGAATATCTGCTACACCTATACGCGCTGTGACTGTTTTAATTTCAGGGAAATTATCTAATAGAATGTTTTCTATTTTTTTGGAAACTTCAATGGATTCTGACAGCGAACTTCCTGGTCTTATGAGGGCCTGCATTGCTAAATCTCCTTCATCGAGCTGCGGCACAAATTCTCCACCCATATTAGAAAAGATAAAACCTGCGATGACAAGTAAAACTGCCGCGGCTGATAGAACGATTAGTTTTAGCTTTAGTGCTCCCTCTAACAATGGCATATATGCACTATGAACAGCACCTATTATTTTATCACTTAATTTTTCGAGCCAGCACTCAAACCTACTGAACCAGTTTTTGGTGTTTTGTACTGGTTTCATAAAAAGCGCAGACATCATAGGCACATAAGTAAGACAAAGAATAATGGCACCTATCATTGCAAACCCAAAAGTGTATGCCATAGGTTTGAACATTTTACCTTCTACACCTGTAAGAAAAAGTATGGGTGTAAAAACGATGAGAATGATGATTTGTCCAAAAAAAGCAGAACCCATCATTGTGCTTCCCGCTTCATAGGCTACTTTATCCATTAGGTCTTGATTGAATTTTAACTTGCCAGACCTAATTCGTTTTTGGATCTCATACACCGTTCCTTCTATAATAATCACTGCACCATCTATGATGATTCCAAAATCAATAGCTCCCAAACTCATTAAGTTTGCCCATACATTAAACTGCTTCATCAGGATAAAGGCAAAAAGTAAAGACAGTGGTATGGTCGTGGCTGTTATGATTCCGCCTCTTAAACTACCCAGCAATAAAACAAGGGCAAAAATCACAATCAAGGCACCTTCTAGTAAATTGGTTTTAACCGTATCTGTAGTTCGCGCAATTAGCTCGCTACGATCAATTATTGGGACAATGCTAAGTCCTTCTGGCAGGGATTTTTCAATTTCTGCCATACGATTCTTCACATTTTGAATGACTGCATTAGGATTAGAACCCTTGAGCATCATTATAATACCACCAACAGCTTCCTTACCGTCCTGTGTAAATGCGCCATAACGCACTTGATTCCCAAAATGGACACGCGTTGCCACATCTCCAATAGTTATAGGAATATTACCTTCATTAGTAATCGAGATATTCTTAATGTCCTCCAAAGAGCGAATTAGACCTTCGCCTCTTATGAAATTTGACATTTTATTTTTTTCTATATAGGCGCCACCAGTATTGACATTGTTCATAGCAAGAGACTCATAAACTTGTGAAATGCTGATGCCCATACTGTTTAACTTTTCTGGATCTAGAGCAACCTCGTATTGTTTAATACTACCGCCATAAGAGTTAACTTCTACCACACCTTCCAGCAAAGTAAGTTGTCTTTTGATAACCCAATCCTGCACGGTGCGCAGTTCCATAGGCGAATACTTGGTTTCAAAACCTTCTTCTGGTTTTATGGTGTATTCATAAATTTGACCTAAACCTGTGGAAATAGGACCCATAGACGGACTCCCAAATTTTTCAGGAATGGATTCGCCCAATTCATTAAGTTTTTCCCCTACCAGCTGTCGAGGAAGATAAGTCTCCATATCGTCTTCAAAAACGATGGTTACTACAGAGAGTCCAAAACGTGAGATAGATCGTATTTCGGTAACGCCTGGCAAATTACCCATAGATAATTCTACTGGATAGGTTACAAACTGCTCGATATCTTCCGTTCCCAGATTCGGCGATTGTGTGAGGACCTGTACCTGGTTATTGGTAATATCTGGCACGGATCCAAGATTTACTGTTGCCATCGACCAGATACCGACTCCTATAAGAGTTAAGGTAAAAAAGCCAATAATAAATTTATTATTGATTGAAAAATCAATGATTTTATTAATCATTTAATTGTGTTATTAATTCAGTTAATATATGGGTGTACGCTTTCGCAAAAGCGAAAACAAATAATATCTCCCGAAGGGAAACATCACGACAGGATATAGCTATCCTGTAAAAACTGAGTTATGCCCGTGGTGGTTGTAATAGGGAAAGGGAAATATCCTTGCCTATACTGTCAAAATAAACCGTAGAAAGTTTATAGTCTGCTGGATGGTAAAGGTCTAATACATTTAATCCAAAATCTAACGTGTGAACGTGACAGCAATGACAATGACAAAAAGGAGAACACATATCAAGTAGATTGTGGTAGTAATCACCAGTGTCGCTTTGTGAAAATTCTATTTGCGTGCTATCCTCAAAAGAGTCAACATTTGCATCACTGCAAGGCGCAAAATTAAGCGCGAGCAGATAGAATGAGAATATGACCGTAATAATTTTCACAAAACAAAGATACCCTAATTCTAGTGCAACTGGTGTGCAAAGGTTTTATTCAAATTATTTACGAATAAATTTAGATGGCTCTGAAAAATCTTTTACTATATCTAGAATCTGATTTATAGGTTCTGGGACACTATCGATATTTATACGTTGGGCAATGGTTCGTGCAAAGAGTACTTTATTATAAGTCGCTTTTTTCTTTTGATATAAAATTCTACTGATATTTGACAGGAAGTCGTTATTACGGTCAAAATCTGTAATCAAAATCTTAGGTTCCTCTGGATATAAATAGTTTAAAATTTCCACAGAATACTTAATATCAAATAAGTCTTCAAATGTTCCATTTTCTATAAAGATCATTCTATATTTATTCTGTTCATTCTGTATGACGCGATTAATATCATCTCTTTCTTTAGTTGCATCGGAATCTAAAAAGCACACCATTTTTCGTTTAGGGTATTTGCTTCGGAAATTAAAAAAGTCTTCTTTCAATTTTTGCTTTGACTTTGAATTATAGACTTGTATCTCATTATGTGATAATACGAACCGTTTTCTGAAAGCTAATATTGGAATAGCAACCTCTTCGCTTTCCCCTTCAACTAAAATGATAACTTTTGGATTATTAACAATATTGAGGTTTGGTAAAAAGTTTCCAAATCTATCTGCCATTGATTTTTTAAAATCTTCAAAAAACTCTTTAAAGTAAACTAAACCTATTTTTTCAGCTATGGCTGTATTTTCTAGTAACAGCTTATATTGAAGTAATTCTTCTGGCAAAATAATAGTTTGTTTTTCACCACAACAAGGACAAATCATATCATCTTCAAGCTCATCTTTTCTGGAATGCGCTTTTACTCTGATATTTTTAAACTCTTCTGCAAATTGTTTAAGTTCAGGATTCGCAGAAAACCCTTTCAAACCGTATTTTTTAAATACTTCGTGATCTATTTGGAAATACGAGTAGTGAAGAGCTTCACTCATACCTATTTTGGGCATTTCCACTTCTGCAATGGTTGTGAACCCTACACCTAATTCTTTATGCTCTTTATTTATTTTTTCAACATAACGTCTATAAAAAAGAGTTAATTCCTGTAATGGTGGAAAATTCATTAATCTAAAAAGTAGCTCTAATTTTTCTTTGTTAGTTGACGGTAGCGTAGATTGACTCAATCTTTTTTCTAAGTGGCCATCGAGATTCATATTTTTTAAGCCTAAATCTTCAACAACCTTAGAAAAATTATGTTCTATGTCATTATCATCAAGTTTAGCAAGATCCATATGGTACTTTAATTCAACGTCCTCAAAATGCTCTTTTGTAAGTTTACAGATTGTTAGAGTATATGGTGTTGCTTCTATAATCCAATTGAATTCATAATCAATTCCTGGCAAGTACTTTTCATAAAGAATCTCAAGAGTTGGTTTCCAAATATTCTTAAATATGAAAAACTTGTCTAAAGCCACTAAAACTTCATCTGCATTTTGATTTTCCTCTTCACCACCTTTATTAACATTAACGAGTAATCTAATGACATTGTTTAAAATTGTATCGTGTCCAAAGACAGCAATTCTATTTAAAGAACCTTTGATGATTCCCATATAACCACCTTCTACGATTTTTCTCCAATCGTTATCTCTATTCTCAGTTTCAACTTCTTTACCCATCACTTTATCTCATCTATTGTGCTCCCGCAAGTTAACATTTGCTCACCATAGTATGGATTTTTGATATCCTTCTCGACACTTAGCCAGACCGCGCCTTTATTATTATTTGCCATCGGGCATTTCTGAACATATAGTATCTCTTCGGTTGCATTTATATTCATCGCGATGGGCACCATATTTTCATTTAATATCACAAAATGGTCACGTTGATTATCCAGATTATCGTTCGCTGCAATGGCATCTAGCATTTCAATACTTTTCTTGATATGTGATTGTTCCATACTACCGAGACTTTTAATATCTGCGGATTTTAAAGATGTTGATGTCGCTTTCGCGAAAGCAGAAACCTGATTTGCATCGCTCGCTACCAAAGCATCTTTCATCTGCAAATAAGGCTTAAGCGCTTTCTTAAATTCACTTTGAAAATTTTCTGTAAATTCCATTTTCATTTGAGACATAGGCATCTCAGATGCCTCTTCCTTTCCCTGATTCATCATAGATTTTTTGCCTTGTAGCTGGGCTGCTGCGTCTACTGTAAAAGTTCCGTTTGTCACAATCTCGTCGCCAGTTTGTAGGCCCTCTGTTACAGCATAATTTTCACCATTACGATTTCCAATGGTTACTTCACGCATTTCAAAAACGGGTTCGTTGGGACTGGTTTTTATATAGACCAATGAGCGTTCGCCAGTCCACATTACGGCACTTGCAGGAACTGTTATCACTTCGTTAGTCATCATCATTTCCCCTTCGAGTTTTCCCGTTACAAACATTCCTGGTTTAAAGAGGTTGTCTGTATTTTTTAGTGTTGCTCTAACGGTAACCGTTCGCGTGGCATTGTTAAGTATGGGGTCAATAAACGAAACCGTAGCACCAAATTCTTTATTGGCATAAGCATTGGTTACTACTTTTATTTTCTGACCTACTTTTAAATCTGAAATTTGATTTTCATAGGCATCAAATTCTGCCCAAACTGAATTTAAATTGCTTACTTTTAAAATGGGCTGACCTTGTTTTACATAGTCGCCTTCACGTGCCATCACTTCTGAAACCGTTCCTGAAACGGTGGCATAAATGGGGAAATTATCTCGCACTTTTCCTGAAGTTTCAATCGCATTAATTTGGCCTTCTGAAAGTTTCCATAATTTCAATTTGTTGCGCACTGCCTTGTATAGTTCAGGCTGCGATTCTTTTAATGAAGCTGTTGTGAGCAATTCTTGCTGTGCAGCGACCAAATTTGGTGCATAAATGGTGGCCAGTAATTGACCACGATTTACTTTTTGGCCTTCATAATTAACATTCAAACGCTCGATACGCCCATCAAAATGGCTTGCTTGTACAGCATTGTTTTCTTCGTTGGTGGCGATTTTGCCAGAAAGCGTAATCATTCCATCATCTTCTGACATACTGCTATTACCTACAATAGTAGTTTGAATGTTTGCCAGTGCCATTGCATTTTCTGTCATTTTAATTTCATTAACTGCAAGACCATCTGCACCAGATTCAGCAGGTATCAAGTCCATTCCACATATAGGGCAGTCGCCTGGTTCGGGCTGCATAATCTGTGGGTGCATTGAGCAGGTCCACATTTGGTTTGGCGACTCGCCAGAATGGTCGTGGGTATCTGACATTTCAGAAACGTCCTTGTTTGCCTTGGCATCACTACCTGAACTACCAAAAATGAGCCATCCACCTAGTAGTCCCACGATTAGTGCAAGTGCTATATATAAAATGTTCTTGTTCATACTATTATTTCTCGTTTTGTAAACGTTCGATCATCGCATTCATTTCTTCAATCTCTTTTCGTTGTGCTTTGATAATTTCCTCTGCAAGTTTTTTTACTTCTGGATCTTTGATGTCTGCACGCTCGCTTGTTAAAATTGCTATGGAATGATGAGGAATCATTGCTTTCATCCAGAGTACATCGCCTACGGTAGATTTTTGGTCACGTACCAGCCCCAAAGCACCTACAAATAGAACGATACTTCCCAGAACAATGGCGATATTCTTCTTTTTATTTTGATACATTCCACGCATTGATGCAAACATTATAATGGCCATTGCCGCAATCCCTAAACAGACCATATAAAAGCGAGTTAGACTGAACCATACGTGGTCCCACTCATAAGTGTTTAGGTACATCGTGATGTACATAGCCACGAAGGACGCTGCGAGCATTCCCACAAATTTTGTGTAATTGCCTTTTTTCATTTCATTGTGATTGTTTTCTTTTGACTTCATCTGTTTTGGTTTTTTAGTTATTAATCAATTGATTTTGTTCTGAGTCTAAGTGCGTTTGCTATTACAGAAACCGAACTAAAACTCATAGCCAGTGCTGCAATCATAGGCGATAATAGAATTCCGAAAAATGGAAATAATACTCCTGCCGCAATCGGTACACCCAGCGTGTTGTATATCATAGCAAAAAATAGATTTTGCTTGATGTTCCGCATTACTTTGTGGCTTAGGTTTCTTGCTTTTACGATACCGTGCAAATCGCCCTTTACCAAGGTTATCATCGCACTTTCAATAGCCACATCTGTTCCTGTACCCATTGCGATACCCACATCACTTTTAGCCAGAGCAGGTGCGTCGTTTATACCATCGCCTGCCATCGCTACTACTTTACCTTGCTCTTGTAGTTTCTTTACCTCGTCCAGTTTGTTTTCAGGTAACATTCCTGCTTTGAAGTCGGCGAGATTGAGTTCGCTCGCCACAGCTTGGGCGGTGTCGTGATTATCTCCTGTGAGCATTATTACTTCAATGCCTTTGTCCTGTAATTCTTTGATTGCCTTAGCACTCGTTTCTTTTATTTTATCGCCTATGACCACGTAGCCTGAAACTTCGCCATCAATGGATAAGTAGGAAACCGTTTTTCCCTGTTTCTGAAAGGATTGTGCTTCGGTTTCCATTTCAGGTGATAGCTTGGCATTTGCATTCTCCATCATTTTGGCATTTCCCAAATCGAGCTTCTTGCCATCAACTGTTCCTTCTACGCCTTTTCCGGTTACTGCGCTAAAGTTTTCGGTTTTTGATATTTCGACCTTCTGCTCCTTTCCATATTTCACGGTGGCTTCGGCAAGTGGATGCTCGCTGGAACTGTTTAGGGATGCGATAAGATGTAGAATTTCGCTTTCGCGAAAGCGAGATTCATCAAACGACCCAATTTTCTCAACCGTTGGTTTCCCTTCCGTAATGGTTCCTGTTTTATCAACGATAAGGGTGTCCACTTTGTCCATTTTCTCTAAGGCTTCGGCATTCTTAATTAGGACACCATTTTGGGCACCTTTACCAACACCTACCATAACGGACATCGGTGTTGCCAATCCCAATGCACAAGGACAGGCTATAATCAATACGGCAATGGCATTTACAAGAGCAAATACATAAGCTGGTTCTGGTCCCCAAATCGCCCAGACAATGAAAGTGATGACCGCAATGATAACCACGACAGGTACGAAATAGCCTGAAACCGTATCTGCCAATTTCTGAATAGGGGCACGACTGCGACTGGCATCGTTTACCATATGTATGATTTGGGAAAGCAAGGTGTCGCTACCTACTTTTTCGGCCTCCATCAAAAAAGATTGATTCCCGTTAATGGTACCGCTACTTACCTTATCATCAACAGATTTGTTAACTGGGATAGGCTCTCCCGAAATCATTGATTCATCCACCGTAGTTTCTCCTTCGGTAATTTTGCCATCCACAGGAATCTTATCTCCTGGCTTTACTCGTAGGATATCTCCTTTTTCAATCTGGTCGATGGAAACTTCTTCTTCGTTTCCATCCACTACGCGTACTGCTTTGTTAGGTGCAAGCTTTAATAATTCTTTCACTGCTGAATTGGTTTTACTATGTGCACGGGCTTCTAAAACTTGACCCATCAATACCAGCGTTAGAATAACAGTAGCGGCTTCAAAATACACGTGAACCGCACCGGATTCTGTTTTAAATTGTTCCGGAAAAAAGTCTGGAAACAACATCCCAAAAACACTAAAGAGCCAAGCCACGCCCGCACCTATACCGATTAGTGTGAACATATTTAGATTCCACGTTTTAATACTTCGATAAGCACGTTCAAAGAACATCCAAGTGGCATAGAACACCACAGGAATCGACAAGCCAAATTGAATCCAGTTCCACCATTTCTGTTCCATTACATCGTATAGCGGATTGTTTGGAATCATCTCACTCATAGCGATTAGGAAAATAGGAAGCGTAAAGGCTACTGCTATCCAGAATTTCTTAATCAGCTTATTATATGTTTTTTCTTCGGCAGATAAATCAGGTTCCATCGGCACTAAATCCATTCCGCAAATAGGACAGCTTCCCGGTTCGTCCTTTACGATTTCAGGATGCATTGGGCAGGTCCACTGTTCAGTAGTAGTTGTAGCTGACAAATTTTGCTCTTCGACCAAATCCATTCCACAAACAGGACAATCGCCTGGTTTGTCATAGGTTTTATCGCCCTCGCAGTGCATTGGGCAATAAAACGTTCCCGTTCCCTTGCCTTCTGGTTTCGCTTTTTTCGGTTTTGCTGAAGCGGAATCATCATCGTGATAATGTTCGCCTGATTTGTGGATGCTATACGAACCACCATCTTGCTTTAGAGCTTTTTGAAATGTTTCGATAGAAATATGAGATTCCATTTCGATGGTCGCCTCTTCTTTCTCTAAATTAACCGAAGCGTTAGTCACACCTTCCACTTTAGAAAGTGTTTGCTCAACGTGATTGCGACAACCGTTGCAGGTCATTCCTTGTATGTGGTATGTGTGTTTCATTTTTATCGAATTATGAATTTTATAATCAAACCTCCTGCAAGCCATACATAACAAATGAATGCTGCATATTTCAAAATCTTTTCAAGCAAGGGGCTTTTGGGCGCCATCTCGCTCATAGAATGCTCAACGTCTTTTCGCTTGAAGAACCCCAGATAGATTAAGTAACCCGATATGGCCAAGAAGGCTATATTCAAAAAGAAAGTGTAGTTTATTTTGAAATGGTCCTTATCTTGAATATTGACTTGCGAAGGGTCTGGCATTAAATCAAGAAAATTAAAACCATAATGAAGTATTAATGATGCCGATATAAGAGCCGTAAAGAGTAAGAACAAAATGAAAAGTGACATTTTCCAGCCATAATATTTGGCATTTATACGTAATACGGGAAACACAACTAAATCACTGAAAATAAATGCCATTACGCCAGCAAAACTTACACCCTTGCCGAAGAGTAAGGCGGCCAGCGGAATATTGCCCATACTTCCTATAAAAGTTAAAAATGCTGCGATAGGCCCCACTATGATATGTTCAAGAATTTCTAAGAAGGTAAATTCATTAGTACCCTTGCCGCTATTGATGAATAAGGTTTCAAAGAATGCATCTGGGACGAATGCCGCCGTAATCCCTGCAATGGTGAATCCAACAGTTACGTCCTTCCAAACCATTGACCATTCCATTTTGTATTTTCTAGCAACTTTAGCCCAGTTTGTTTCTTTTTTTATCTCTGATTTCCAATCGTCATCTTGACCTTTGCTCTCGTCATTTTCGTTGCCATCATCTTTGAGATTCTTGCGTGCCTTTTCTATTAATTTTTTAGGATTTATTATTCGAATCAGTAACCAACTGACCAATATCAACAGAATACCACCTAAGTATTCGCCTACTACAAATTGCCAGCCCAAAAAGATTGAAATAAGAATGCCCAATTCGATAACCAAGTTGGTGGAAGCCAATAGAAATGCAATCGATGAGACGAAACTGGCACCTTTCTTAAAGATTGATTTCGTACCAGCTAGCGCCGAGAAGCTGCAAGAACTACTGATAAAACCAAAGAAGGTACCCAGCAATATGCTCTTGCCTTCATTCTTACCCATTGCTTCTTGCATTTTTTGCCTAGTTACAAAAACTTGAATCATACTGCTGATTATATAACCAACTACAAAAGCCCATAGAGCTGTCCAGAAAAATCCTACTGAGGTAAAGGCTGCTTCTGCCCAGGATTTTAAAAAATCATTCATATTTTTCTATTTTAATATTATTGATGTTAGCGATACCGAAAACCAAGACAAAAAACCGTAAAGCCACTTGCAGCATCACCAAGGTTTTGGCCACCATTGATACCGGAACGATATCCCCATATCCAACCGAGGAAAATGTAATTGTACTCAGGTACAAATACTCAAAGAGTATTTCTGATGTTGAGCTAACGAGACCAGAACTATTCTTGAAATTCGTTTCATCATAAATGTGAAGGGCTGCATAGTCAGTTGCAAAGGACAAGAGTATCAATCCAATCAGTAAAGCAAATAGTACGAGAATATGGCTCATTAAATGACTCTGCGCTATAATCTTCATCAACTGGTTAAACGAAAGCTTTACAATGAAATAGATTTTGACGATTGACAGAGCTAAAATCACATACTCAGACCAGCTATTATCTAACCTAGAAAAGAGCACAATATTTATCAGACCAGCTGCTATTACTACTGAAATAGTAAGCCAAGCTTTTCCGAAAAGTTGTTTGTAAAACGAATCTATCTTTTCCAATTTCTTTAATGCTTTTAATTTGTGCCTGACAAGGGAAGAGTTACTAACCAACCATCATATTTCCCTTCCCATATCAGGACTTTATAAATCATCTTTTAATCGTTGTATATATTTTACCAATTTCGATTTCGCCATCGTGTCTAGTTTAGCATTTTGATGTACTATTATATAGCTATTCATAGGCATTTCTCCACTTTCTACTTGTTTAATAATAGACCGTAACTTACTTCTCTTTCTCCTATCAGAATAATTACTCCACTCATTAAAATTCAGTTCTGCTTTTCCTTTTTTAATATGGTTTTCTAAAAACCAAGCTGCTGGCTGAATTTTACTATACCAAGGATAAGTAGTGTTATTACTGTGACAATCATAGCAGGACACCTTGAGTTGATTCTCAATATCTAACGGTACTTTATTAACCATCATAAAATCAGTTTCAAGTGTCGTATAGCTTTCATTTTCATCCACCGGAAAAAATTGAATAACGATTAACGCAATAAGCGCTACCCAAGCTATGATTTTTAGAAATTTCATTTAGTTTATTTCTCTCTGTACTTTACCACATCTCAACATTGAACTACCGTAATACGGATTTAAAACATTTTCTTCTTTGCTCAACCAAGCTGTACCACCATCATACATAGGGCAATATTGCTCGTACAGTTTTGTTGCTGTTCCTGTTATTGCTACCATATCTGTAATGTCTTTACTTAAAACTTTGAAATGCTCGCGTTGATGTTTGATGTCGCTTTCCGAAATGTGCTCTGCGTGTTCTGTTGCATCTTCGATTATGTCATTTAATTCTGATTTTTCATTGTCCGAATAGTTGGATGCATCAAATGCTTTTAGGGATTGAGCCATTGTATTCCCCAATTCCTTTGCTTTACCATTGTCATCGTTTACAAGCGCATCTTTTAAGTTGAAATAATCATTCAGGATTGCTGCTGCTTTTGCATCCTTATTGTCACTCATTGCCATATCGTCCTTGTCATTGATAGATTCTTGGTGCATCTCATTACTCATCGGCGCAGCAGCCTCTTCTTTGTTTCCGTCTTTACAGGAAACTGTTAAAATCATTGTGGCAGCCAGTGCCATTTTACCTATTGTTCTTTTTACTGTTTTCATTTTGTATTGTATTTAGGTTAATAATTATTTTTTTAAAATCTAAATGATAGTCCACCACCTGCGCCAAAACGATTATCATAGCTTCCCATTATTGAAAAGTCTCGACTTAACACATATTCAAGTCCTACTTGCCAAGTAGTTTCTTCTTCAAAGTTGGTTCCTTCCTCAAAATCCGTAATCCAACCAAAATCCATCTGATATTCATATTCTCCGTAAAGGGCAATATGTCTGGTAATCATAGTTGAAGTTGCAAATGATATCGTAGGTCTTAATTTGTTATCTATTCTTAAATCCGAATCGATAAGCATAGGCAACAAGTACCGTATTCCAACAACACCTGTTGTAGAAATCTCATCTAGACTGTCTTCCATTTCATTTTCTACATTTATTCCACCAAACACTCGGAAATAACTGTTAAGCCAACGCTCATAAGTAAACTCAGCTTCAATATTTTCATTCCATCCATATTCTCCACGTAGAGTAAATTGATTGCGAATGTTCGTAGCGGTATAATATAGTTCGGTAAGATGACTAGCTCCAGTCACCTCTCCCCAGGTCCATAAATGATTTGCTTCAGTAGTAAGGGTGGATAGTGGATGATTTTTTAATCTTTCATCTCGAGGCGTATCATAACTAAATACCCTACCCATACCGCTATTAATGTGATACAGAACGTGACAATGAAAAAACCAATCGCCATACTCGACGGCATCAAACTCTATGACCACTTTTTGCATAGGTGCAACGTTAACAGTATGTTTAAAAGGCGAGTATTCTCCATTTTCATTGAGAACTCTAAAAAAATGACCGTGTAAGTGCATAGGATGGTGCATCATCGTTAGGTTATTGAGCGTTATACGAACTACTTCGCCCTTTTCAATTTTAATCTTGTCAGTTTCAGAAAGTGGTACACCATTAATAGACCATACGTAGCGATTCATATTTCCTGTTAGATTAAATAGCATTTCCTTTACAGGCTTATCACTTTTAAATTGAGTAGGTTGTTTTGCTTTGAGATAGTTATAATTAAACTCTGGATTGCTACCAGTCTTCATATTGCTACCTATTACCTTTTCCTGCGGCACCATGTAGCCCATTTTCATTCCGCCCATTTTGTCGCCACCATCCATCTTCATCTTGTCGTCCATTGCCATACTATCTTTTTTCATATCCATAGCACCGTGATCCATCTTCATTTCATCTTTTTTCATAGACTGCATTCTATCCATCTTCATTGCGTACTTTTTCATAATCGCAATAGAGTCATTACGAGACGGATTAAACTTGGCTGCTGGCGCTCCCATTTTCATATCCATTTCCATCATTTTTTGCATCATTTTAATAAGGCCTGGCTTTGGAACTTCAGGTGCAGCAATAATATTTCCTGTTCCTAACAAAGCAGATGCTTTTCCAGAACCATCTTGTGACGTAGCAAGAATTTCAAGTTTGCCGCTATCTGGAATCGTCACTATAAAATCATAAGTTTCTGCAACACCTAAGAGTGTTTTGTTCATTTTAATTGGAACGACATCTATACCATCTGATGCGACTAGTAATGGGTCTTCTCCTGCAAACGTGAGCCAGAAGTAACTAGCAGCTGCCGCATTTACAAATCGTACTCTAACCTTTTCTCCAGGATTAAATTCAGGATAATCATTTGTAGGTTGACCATTGATTAAAAAATTGTCGTAGTAATTATCTAGAATAGCCATATCTGGCATTCTGTTCCACATCATTTTTAGTTTAGCACCAGTTGCTCCACGAGCAATTACTTTATCCCAACTTTGGATTTGATTTTTTTTGATTAAGTACCATTCATTACCTCTTTTTAGATTACGCAATTGTGTTTTAGGGTTTTCATCCATCCAGTCTGAGAGTACCAGAACAAGATCTTTGTCATATTCTAAATCTGTTTGTTTTGGATTAATTTGAATGCTTCCGTAAACGCCACGTTGTTCTTGTAAACCTGTGTGAGAGTGATACCAGTATGTTCCGGATTGTTTAAGAGCAAACTTATATTGAAAGGTCTCGCCTGGTTGTATAGGTGGCGTAGTAAGGTAAGGCACACCATCATAATAATTAGGCAGAATAAGGCCGTGCCAGTGTACCGATGTTTCAACATCCATTTGATTCGTCACATTAATAATGGCAAATTCACCTTCATTAAATTCTAAATTAGGACCTGGAATACCACCGTTTATTACCATTGCCTTCACGTCTTTACCCGTAATATTTACAGTTTTATAATCTATAGTTAAATTGTAGATACGTTCTGGCCAGTTGTCTATGTTTTCCTCACTATTGTTAGCCACAAAAGAATAATTTGATGTTTGAGCCACTGCCATAATTGACATAAAGAGCGCTGTAATTAATATGATTTTTCCTTTCATAGTTTTCTTAACTTTTTTAATTCGTAAAGTTAGAAATGTTAAAATCGTTTGATTTACGATATTTTGGATGATGTTTATTAAATTTTGTCTAATGATTTCCTAAAATTCTTGTTCATATTTTTATACTCAGTTAAACTTTTTCCAGTATGTTTTTTGAACTGTGCACTCAGATTTCCAACGCTCGAATATCCTATGAGCTGGCTTATCTCTGTAAAATTGTATTGATTGGATTGAATTAGTTCCTTCACTTTTTCAATCTTAAGATTGATGAAATACTGTTCAATGGTTTTTCCAGTGGTATAAGAAAACACTTTTGATATTTTACTGTAATCAGTATTAAGAATATCTGATAGATATTTTGAAAATACCTTGTTATCCTTAATAGGTAAGTCGTTCAATAGTTCTATGAGTTTATGCTTTATGTTTTCAGTTAAAATATCTTCCTGAGAAACTATAATTTCAAAATCATTTTGTTCTAGAACCTCATTTATAATTTTTAAATCCTTATTACCATTCTCTCGATAAGACATTTTACCTAGTTCAACATTTAGTATGTCGATACCATTTTCTTGCAACTCCGTGCGAACAACTTTTACGCAACGGCTACAGACCATATTTTTTATATATAAATTTTTCATTTTAGTTAGTCAAATAATTAATGATGGCTTGTTGAGTTAAATACGTCCGAACCGATTCTATCTGATTCATCTGAAATCTTAATTGCAGTTCCTGTATATCGAGCACATCGTTAAAATCTATCGTTCCCGTTTCATAATTCTTGATTAGAATTTGCTCGGCATCTTTGGCCTGCTTTAAATTCTTACTCTGAGTATTAAATTTAATTCGGGCCTGATTGCGTTGGGATATCGCTTTCGCGAAAGCGGATTCCAAAACATTCAATCGTTGCTCTTTTTGAGTTTCGATTTCCTGTTGGCGTAGCTCATTTTGCCTTGAAATGGACTTGTACCTATTGTTAAAAATGGGAATGGAAACCGAAACCATAGGCATCAATACATCTTTTCCATTGTCTATAGGGTTCATATCGGTACGCTCGCTTACCGGTAGATAATCCACACCAAAGCCAACCATAGGTAGGCTCTCGCGTTGATTGAGCAATTCTGATTGTGCTACGGATTCGTACAATTTATCGTACTTGAGCAGTTCAGGATTGAGCGATAGTGCGTCTGTTCCGTATATGGGGTCATCCTCTGGAATTTCCATTATTGCAACTATTTCAACCGTGCTATTTTCATCCCGATTTAGAAGATTATTGAAGGTTGTTTGTTCTGCGCCAAATTCCTCTTCCAATACCTCTCTTTGCTGCTGTAATTCATTTTGACGAATCTGTAATCGCAATACATCTACGGCAGATGCCTTGCCCACTTCTACCGAAGTCAGTGCAAGACGCTCATAAGTTTTTAATAGTTGGATGTTCTCGTCGAGTACCTTTTGCTTTGCTCTTGTTTCATACAACCTGTAATAGGATTGCGCTACTGATAGCGCCAATTTTCGTTTGGCGATTGTGATTTCCACGTATTCAGCTTCGGCCATTGAAGTCGCATAATTTTCACGTGCGGTAACGGTACCAAACCAGGGCAACATCTGTTTTACGCCTATCCGTGCTCGTTGTGCGCCCACCCTTGTTTCTGGCTCACTTACAAAATAGCCTGCGCTTACTTCAGTATTGGGTAACCAGTTTGCTTCATTGACCTTTTCTTCGGCAATATTGTAGCGCAATTCAAAAGCCTGAATCTCTGGATTATTATTTTCTGCTTCATCAATATAGGATTGTAATTGTTGCGCTTTCGCGAAAGCGGAAATAAACAAAAGACAGATTATGATTTTTATATTTTTCATTTGTTTGCTCTTTTAAGTTGGTATTCTTTTTTCCAGCTATATAGAACTGGTAAAAGGAAATAAGATGTGACGTCGATTATCATTCCGCCAAAAATGGGGATGGCCATCGGTATCATAATGTCGCTTCCTTTTCCTGTAGATGTGAGTACTGGCAACAATGCCAAAACTGTGGTCACGGTGGTCATCAAGCAAGGACGTATTCTTTTTCCTGCGGCTTCTAATGTGGCGAGACGTATGCCTTTTTTACTGTCTGGCTCGTTGCTTTTAAATGATTGGTCTAAATAGGTTGCCATTACCACACCATCATCAGTCGCAATACCGAAAAGGGCAATAAAACCGACCCACACGGCCACACTTAAATTGATGGTTTTCATATTGAACAAGTCCCGTAGGTTCTCGCCAAAAAAGCTGAAATTGAAAAACCAATCTTGACCGTATAACCAAATCATTATAAAGCCACCTGCAAAGGCTACGGCGATTGCTGTAAAAACCATAAGCGACGTAGAAACCGACTTGAACTGGAAATACAAAATCAAGAAAATGACCAGCAAACAAAGTGGCACAACCACCGATAACGTTTTTTCTGCCCGTAATTGATTTTCGTACGTTCCTGTAAATCGGTAACTGATGCCTTGTGGCACGACCAAATCGCCATTATCGATTTTCTGTTGAATGAGTGCTTGTG
This sequence comes from Nonlabens ponticola, assembly GCF_003966335.1. Taxonomy (NCBI): domain Bacteria; kingdom Pseudomonadati; phylum Bacteroidota; class Flavobacteriia; order Flavobacteriales; family Flavobacteriaceae; genus Nonlabens; species Nonlabens ponticola. Next base: position 2,545,798 of record NZ_CP034549.1, read on the forward strand.
CATTTTCCACCACATCGACTTCGGCAAAGTCATCAAGCTTATCAAACAGCACGTAGCCAATCAAGAAGGTGTCTTCACTTTTAATGACCTGTGGACCTTGCTCATATCGTATATCTACCAATTCGCCCAAAGGCACCGGACTTCCAGTTGATACAGGAACATAGATACTTTTTAAGTCTTCTGGATTTGCACGCAATTCCCGTGGATAGCGTACACGCACACCATAGCGCTCACGGCCTTCTACGGTTTGGGTAAGTGGCATACCGCCCACAGCAACCTGAAGCACTTCCTGAACATACATAATAGAGATTCCGTAGCGTGCCAGCTGGTCTCGTTTAATATCAATCAGCAAATAAGGTTTACCCACAATTCGGTCTGCAAAAACGGCTTGTTCTTTTACACCTTCGGCTTGCTTTAAAATATCTTCCAATTGCAGTCCAAAGTTTTCTATGGTTTTTAAATCTGGCCCTTTCACTTTTATTCCCATAGGTGCACGCATTCCTGTTTGTAGCATCACGAGTCGCGTCTCGATGGGTTGTAGCTTGGGCGCAGAAGTCACGCCTGGGAATTTGGTCACTTTTACGATTTCATTCCAGATATCATCGGGACTGCTTATTTCTGGTCGCCAGTTTCGATAATATTCCCCATCGTTATCTTTAATCAAATCATTTCGTGTTGCACTTGTTTTGAGTTGTGACGCTTCATAATTTGCATCATCATCGATTTCATTATTGGGGTTAATAATGAACTTGTCATTTTTCAGAACAAATAGACCATCATCGTTCACACGGTAGCGTTGTCTCTCGCCATTCTCATTTCGCATATATTCAGACTTATACTGAATGACATTTTCATACATCGAGAGTGGTGCAGGGTCGAGGGCAGATTCTGTCCTTCCTGCTTTTCCCACAACAGTTTCAATTTCAGGGATGCTTGCCACGGCCATATCCAGCTGTTGCAAGACACGCTTGTTCTCTTCGACACCAGCGTGTGGTAAGGATGTAGGCATTAATAAGAATGAACCTTCATTAAGTGCTGGCATAAATTCCTTCCCTGTGTTACGCATTATGACCACACCTAAAATCAGCACCGTGGTTGGAACAATTAAAAACAGGTATCGGTTTTGCAGTGCCCAGCGTAAAATGCTGTCATAGTATCTTCGGAAAACTGTAAACACACCAAGCAGTCCAAAGCAGATAATCGCTACAAAAATCAAATTCATTAGAATGCTGCGGTCAAAGCCAAGTGGTCGCCAGTATTCGGCTAACAGCACGACGATAGCAATACAGGAAATGATGATATTTACTACATTTTGATTGATGTTGAGCCTGTAGCCAGCAATGGTATGGTTGTATTCCTTTTTCGCTTTAAGCGAAAAGAATAAACCACTACATCCAAAAGCTATCAAAATCAACCCAAGCCAGTAACCAAATACAAGTGCAGTGATGCCGAGTGCGATTAAAAGACCATTCAAAAGCAGTTTAGATCGCTGGCGAACGTTTGTTTTTCTGAAAAGGAAAGCGGCAAATGGCGGTATTAAAAACAGCGCGATTACAAGCGATGCAGAAAGTGCCATTGTCTTTGTAAAAGCCAATGGTCTGAAGAGTTTCCCTTCGGCACCTATCATCGTAAACACAGGTAGGAAACTGATAATCGTCGTGAGCACAGCGGTTAAAATTGCCCCAGAGACTTCCGCAGTAGCGTTGTAGATGATTTCGTTTGTAGTGTATTCTATTCCGCTTTCGCGAAAGCGTAATTTTTTATCTTCCAGATGCCGAATCATATTTTCGGCGAGTATGACGCCCACGTCCACCATTGTACCGATAGCAATGGCAATTCCTGACAAGGCAACAATGTTAGCATCTACATTAAAGAGCTTCATTGTTATGAAAACCATTAAAACGGCAACAGGCAACAAGCCAGAAATTAAAATGGATGCACGTAGGTTAAACACCATTACAATGATGACCAAAATAGTTATCAGGATTTCAAGTGTAAGGGCTTCATTGAGCGTGTGAAGTGTTTCCTGAATAAGTTGCGTGCGGTCGTAAAAGGGAACGATAGTTACTTGTGAAGTACGACCATCTGCCAAGGTTTTTGTGGGTAGTCCGGATGATAATTCGGCTATTTGATCTTTTACATTATTGATGACTTCCAATGGGTTAGCACCGTAACGGGCTACCACGACACCGCCTACCACTTCGGCACCTTCTTTATCCAAAATACCACGTCGCGTTTGTGGTCCCAGATGAACATTTGCAATGTCTTTGATTCGTATAGAAGTAAAATTTTCAGAAGCGACCACCGCGTTTTCAATGTCTGCGACTGATTTCACATACCCCAAGCCACGAACCAGGTATTCGGCTTGATTAATTTCCAACGTCTGTGCACCGATGTCTTGATTGCTTTCCTTAACCGCTTTTACAATTTCACTTAAGCCGATGTTGTACTGCCGCATTTTTTCAGGGTCAACATCCACTTGGTATTCTTGAACATACCCACCAATGGATGCCACTTCGGAAACACCGCTTGCCGAAGACAAACCATATTTTACGTAGTAATCCTGTATGCTTCGTAATTCCTGTAGATCCCAACCGCCAGTTACGTTGCCATCTTTATCACGACCTTCCAGCGTGTACCAAAAAATTTGACCTAATCCCGTAGCATCCGGACCCAATGCAGGGTTTACACCATCGGGCAATAAGTTTGCGGGAAGGGAATTGAGTTTTTCGAGAATACGGCTACGTGACCAATAGAATTCTACATCTTCTTCAAAAATGATATAGATACTTGAAAAACCGAACATTGAAGAGCTTCGGATGGTCTTGACCCCAGGAATTCCCAACAATGAAGTTGTAAGTGGATAGGTAATCTGGTCTTCGATATCCTGCGGTGAACGCCCTTGCCACTTTGTGAAAACGATTTGCTGGTTTTCGCCAATATCTGGTATGGCATCCACTGCTACAGGATCAGTCGGTAAAATACCTGTTTCCCAATTGAAGGGTGCGTTGACAATGCCCCAACCTACAAATAGGGCAAGAAAAAGAACAGCAACAAGTTTATTTTCTATGAGAAATTTAATCGCCTTATTAAGCATACGATATGATTATTAAACAGTTATAGAAATATGCTTTTGTTTGCTCTCAGTAAAGATGAGAACCAACAAAATTTGCCCAAAACGAATGTATCGCTGGGCTTTTCCAGTTGCAATTAGATTGCTACTGGTACTGTTTAATAAATCAAATTAAGAATGTCTGGTGCAATACCTGTAAATCCTGCCTTATAAAAGGTGGCTGGTGATTTGCAAAGGAAACTTCTGTGGATTGAGTTCCTTGAAATAAATTGATGTATGTGTAAGTAAATGAGGCGACAAATATTTGTTGCTCGTAAGAAAGTTGGGTGAAATTTTGTTTGAGGTCATCTTGGCCTTCGATGATAATTTGTTGATCTGAGCAACAAGATTTCTCAGACAGCATTGGATTCTCACAACTTTTAGCTGGTTGGGCATTCTCCATTCCGCAGGTTTTTAACTGCTGCACAAATGAATAATCAACAAGTGTCTCTCCGCAAAAATGCATTTCAACAGCAAACGACATCGTAGTCATAAGGACTACGGCTGCCATAAAAAGCGCCATTGATTTGTTGAAGAGTGATTTCATTTGATACAAAAATACAGAAAATTCATTTGGATAATTACCGTATGAAGTATTTTACACTCTTAGCTACTTCATTATATGCAACTCCAAAGCGTTAAGAATAGCCGGCAACGTCAGACCTATGTTTGCAGAAACGGCTTCCAAAATTAGTAGCTATAACACCAGCCCTAAAAACGAAAAAAACCTACCGATGAGGACATCATTAACGAACTGGTAAAAATGGGTCGCACAGAAAATATTGGTCGATCTACCTTTCGTGATCTAGGTGTGAAAGTGGCGCTAGGTTGGGAAACAATTATCGGTAAATATCGTGTGACCAGGACGAGTGTGTTTAGGTATCGGTATGAGATTGAAAGGATATAGGTTTGTGTGGATCTTTTGGTATTGAGATGGACTGTTTAGTTTGTTTTAAAACCTGATGAATCATTAATATTCCAAACATCCATATAAGACCAGTTTGAAGCTCTTGATAGCCGATAAGATCTTCAATCTGGTTTTCTTCAGTTAGGTCTATATGTGTTATGAGTTTCTTAATCTTTTTAGGACTAATCAAGTTGGGCTGATAGCCTTCTTTTCCCAAAGCCATTTTAAACTCTTCGGCGGTTCGTTCATAATTCTTGTTGTGAAGTACTTCCGAGAGCATTTCTTTTTTCGCTGCTTGCATTCGGCCCCATTTTCCTTCTCCTTGCCAGTACTCTAAAATTTTATAGGTTTCTAAAAGTGTGAAACTTCTACGTCCCACCAAATCATTTTCAATGAAGTATGTAGAGAAGCGTTCATTGAAAGTAGTACGCGAATGAAGTCCGGTAATCTGGTAGAGCATTTTTTTAGGAATACGCTCTGGAAATAAGGGTTGGAAACCAGCAATTATTTGCTCGTTTTTAATTTCTTCGGAAGGAGTTTCCCATAAGTCAATAATCGAACTATAATGAGAAATGTAGATCATAAAACGCCTGAACGATTTAAAATTATAGCTTATCAAACAAGCTGCAATAAACCACCAAGGTACGCTACCATTGTACCTTTCGTGAAATCTATCTATTTTAAAATCTTCTTCTGTCATAGTTAATATATGGTCGCAATCTATTACAGATTGCGACCATTACATTTTTACTTCTTTCCTTTAGAACCAGAATTTCCAGAGTTACCTGAACTTGTTCGAGGTGGATTGTTTCCTCTACCTTTTCCGGATGCGTTTCCTGTTTTACTTGGTCCATTTACTGGTGTGTTTGACTTTGCCATAATTTTGGGTTTTTATATTAATAATGGCTCAAATATATATTGGGTCTTTTGAGTGTATTGTAAACTTTGGACGATAGGGTTTTATGCTATTTCCTTTAAAAAATAATCTCTCAAAATTTCCTTAAATTTTGGAGAGTTTATACCATTCGCTTTCTCCAATATTTTCTGTTTATTAAAATATTCGATACCATACTTTTTCGTTTTGACCTTAGCGTTTGCAAGTTTTTTTTCGGCGGCTTCTGTAAAACCACCAGTACTCCAGATCTCAAACGTGAGTGATTTTTCTGGATAAACATTCATAGCCCATTTTCTTATAATCACAATTTTATTAGAAATATAGTCCTCGATATAATCTATATCAACTGGGTAATTATAGCCTTTACATTCAACGATTTTTACTTCATTTTCAAAAACTGCCAATACATCTATTTCCTTTGATTGGTTGGTTTCTTGTAATGTCACTCTTTTGCTTATATCTAAATTACGGCAATACTTACTATAGTAATATCCAACAGCAAGTTCAAAAAGATCTCCTCTTAAATTGTTGGTTTTTCCATCTACTAGTTTGGTCAATTTCTCCATCAAATTGATGTATTGTTCTGGATCTTTTTTTAGAATAGCTCCAGCATTAGTTACTATATTGATTAGAGATTTTAATAATTCACTATATTCATTTCCAAACAGTTCCCTTATGGAAGCTATCAGCACACCATTACTTTTTAGCTTATTAAGAGCCTTGGTCTTTATACCATCAACAATTATCACAGGAAAAAGATCTAGAACTGGATTTGAAGCTTTTATAGCTGCTATTTTTCTTAGAAAGAAACTAACCGTTTCTTCATTGGTATCATTACCTAACAAAATGTCTGCAATTAAAAAGCCTGGGTTTTTGACATTACCCTTGTATCTGGTTAGTCCATCAATATATGTTGGTGCCGAAAATGCAAATTGAAAACCACCAACAACATTATTATTTTTACCCTTTTTAAAGGATGTCAAGCCTATGTTTTTACTCCATATTTCAAATCTCTGTAAAACAATAGCTTTAGAAAGTTCAATTGCTTTTATATGACTTAAATTAGGATTATGTTTTCCACCAAGCAGCGCATTTAAGCCTAAAGTTTCGTCATCATATTTTCTAACAAAATCATTTTTCAAGAGAAGCTCAATAAGAGTGTCAAATTTCATATGACCATCAATGCGACTTATTGGACTTATAGAATAATTTGCTAATTCCTTCATATTTACAAGCCCGTGATGAAATTTTATCGCCGTGATTATAGCACCTATTCTTTTAGCATCAGACATTATAGCTGCTAGTAAACCATCGTAATATTCTTCGGTCTGATAGTCATCGGAGTGATAAATGAAAGACTTTTTATCACTAAAAATACCTTTCAATTTATGAATTGGACTTTTAAAACGTTCGATTCTCTTTCTAGCCGCTTCCTCAGTAATACCGTACTTTTTTGACATTATACGAGATAAATCTCCCGATAATATTCCGCCGTTTTTTCTAATATGTGTTACTATTTTTGTCACACCACGCTATTTATATAATACTAACTGTCTTCAGCCTTGTCATTTTTTTTTATTTCAATGACGTCCCAAATATTTCGGTCGATTTCTTTTAAGTTTTTGTCAAATCTTGATTTCTCGACCGCAAAAGCTAATAAATGGGTTGGCCTCGAAAACCCAACATACATCATCTTTAAAGTTTGATTTAGTTTAGCGGTGGCGGCCACGGTTAATCCTTTTGATGATACATCAATAGGAACACCGAAAAATTGGTCTTTAACTCTTTCGGATTCATACTTTCCATTCCAAAAAGTTTCTAGATAAAGACTTGCAGTATGAGTTTGCCCCTTAATATTATGTACCGTACCAACTTTGATTTGAAAACCATCGTGATCATAATAGTTTTTAAATTCGTTTAGTTCTTCTTCATCTTTATGAACTGAAGGTGTAGTGATAAATGTATTGGAATTGTTAATTTCAGATCCAAACCAAGAAAGTAGATTTGGTATGAAATCTCTTATTTCAGCTAGAGTATCATTTATGTTTGATTCAGCAAGATAAATACTCCAATTGTAAATTTTATTCTTAAAACCATCATATTCATTGAGGTGCATCTTTTTGATTGTGTGAATTAGACGGTATGGCGTCATATATCTATTATGTTCATCTTTTAAATTTTCAAGTCGAAAGACTTTAGTTAAACAGCTCAATATAGCAGAACGACCAGTCTTTAGAGAACCATTGTGTTTTGGTAAATAAAGTAAATAGTCTTCTAAAGTTTCAAACTCTAATTTACTTTTGGATGTATTACTTTTTAAGCTTGGGAGATAGGTGTTTAGACAAAGCTTATGGTCTTTATCTGTCTCTTTCCGCCATCCAAAAGCGTGGTAGTTTTGTGTAGAGATTGGTAGATATCCTTTTTCTTGATATTCACTTATCGTTTTAGAAAATCTAGGTATTACTTGATGAGCCTCTGTGACCTCAAATACGTACATTATTGGCTTTATATCAATTACACTATCGTCATCGTTATTTCCGCGACCTTCGACTTCTGTTGGTGTTGAAGACAAATTTTGTACAATACTAGCAACGCGAGGACTTAATCTATGACTTCCTTTAAAAAACAACTTATCCAATCTTTGATTCCAAATTTTTTCCGTGCTGATGTCTCCAGAGAAAATACATTGATTTAAATCACCCAGGCGTTGCAATTTTGAAGTACAGCTATGACCTGTGAATAATTTTTCTATCAAACTTATTTGGTGCAGCTCCATATCCTGCATTTCATCTACAAATACATACTGGAATCTTTGTTGTATTAATCGATCATAATCCTTTATTTCATCCAATAGCACATCAGCAAGAAAATAAGCGTCATCGTAGCAAAGCATTCCAGTCTCTAAGGTTTTTTCCTTTGTAATCTTTAACCATTCAGTGATCCTCTCAATTTCAAAAGGCGTGAACTTTACTCTTCTTGGATTTGGTGTTTTTACCTCTAGTAACTTGCCATTCATTTTGTGAACCATCACATAACCGCTTTTACTTTTTTGGAAACGGTAATTATATAATACGTTAAAAACGTTGTTGTAATAAATAGCATTATTCTTTTCTTGTCTTGAAAAGCCTTCTTTTCCGTAGTTGAAAAATTTTAATATTGTTTCATTGTAAATATCATTATCAATACGAGCAGGTTTTTGTTTGTATTTTAAAAGGTATGCAGGGATGGCTAAAAATGTGTCAACAAAACTTTGAATGGTACCAACAAAATTGGGATGAGAAAATAACTTAGGGCAAAGATGACCTATTCTATCTTTTATTTCATCTACAGCGGCATTTGTATGTGATATTACTAATATTCCCTTATTATCAAAAAGTGGTAGTTTTTTCTCTAAAATCAATAGCTTGGCGAGTAGAGCTGTAGTTTTTCCACTACCAGGAACAGCTTGAAGATCAATCGTAGTTAAGTTTTTTATAAAATCCGTACGCTCTTCATCAAAAGACCGGCCATTCTTAAGAAGTATTTCTTCCGCATAATTTATATCTTCCTCTCTAATATTAATCATTGCAAGCGTATTTTATGGCATCAATTAGATATTTAATGCTCTGGTCGGTTTCATCAATAGGTAAAACGCTATTTTTTTCAATACTAGCAGCAACCTCATAGGCTATTTGAGTTTTATGTAAACCTTTATTAATTAATTTTTTTCCTAATTCCTGTTCTATATTTCCTTCATCTATTTGTGGGTGTGATTTCTTGAATGCTTGAAAAAAGAGTTTTGATAATGAAGTAGATTTTGAAAGAGCATATTCTAGAGTCCAATCTACGGCGACGAATGTTTTTACATTTTGAAAATTGAATTTCTGGACTATCTCCTCTCTTTTCATTGTAGATCTTTGCTTGATATCGTCTACATCTTCTTTAGTATATGTTTTTACAATTTCACCTTCTTCATTCTTATCAACATCTAACTTATAAGCTCTGACATCGACATCTGTAATTACTGCGACTGGAATATCAATCTTAGTGGTATCATTTTCTCGAAGGTAAATTCTAGAATATTGTTGAAATGCAGTATTGCCAACATTAACAATGGATACACCTGCTTCCGTCAGATTTTTCGAGATATGGCCTTGCTCTTTGAGACGTTGAGCAATTGCCGGAATAAGTATTTCTTCAGACCAACCTTCAACCATAATAATACCATTAGCAAAAAATAAATTTGCCTTTGTAGCATCTAAGAACCTTTCTAAAAATGAGTAGTCTTCTTTTTTTAATTTTGTATGATTTGGGCCTAATGGGAATGCTGAATCGTTTGAGCAAATAATTAGGTTTTCTAATTTGATTTTTGATCCTAAATTGGGGCTATGAGTAGAGAGAATAAGCTGAATTTGTTTTTGCTTTTGTAATGCCTCAATTATTTGCATCTGAGCTTGTGGATGCAAGTGCGCTTCGAGCTCCTCTATAAGACCTAATCTCAATCCTGACCAATCTCTTTTTTGTAGATGAAGCAATTCAGAAGCCATAAAAAGACGATTTAATGTGCCGAGTCCTGGATTTACTTCATCTTTTATAGACAGTTCTAATTTTTCAAGTATTGTCTTGAGATTATTACCTTTTACACCAAAAGCTGACTCCTTAGAATCATCATAAAAGGATTTAATATAACTGTCAATATCTGTTTTAAGTTCTTTACCTTTCAAATCTTCCTTTGGTAAATCTTCATCATCATTGTTTTTGCCTAAAAAGTATTTTTCTACAGAATTATTAAAATCTTTAAAGAGACCTACAAGTAAGTGATCTAAATCCTTATTCTTAAAAGCTTCGTGTGCCTGAAGAATTTGAGTAAGTCTAGAATTTTTTCTCGGCACCAATTCAGATTTCGCATCTCGCAGTGGTCTGAGATATGTGGTTTTGAGGTAATCTTTTGCTTCTGCATTTAACTGAAAGCCTACTGGGTCTATCCCAGCTTTCACATCTGCTGGAAAAATTCTATTACTTACTATATTCCTCCTTACCTCTAGTATTAACCGTAAATAACATCTCTTTTTACCATCAGCATCTTCAATCCATCCCAGCCATTCCGTAAAGTGTTTTGCTTCTTCAATCTCAAGATTCTCAAATACTATTTCTATTCTTAAATGTTCCGTGTTCAAAAAGAAATCGTCTTGGTCTATTTTATACCAATCATAACTGTGTGTTTTTAAAACAATTTTGATAGCATCGATTATTGCAGATTTTCCTGAATCGTTTTTGCCTACTAAGACATTTATGCCTTCTGTAAAATCGAGATTAAGATTTGGTTTTGCCAAATCGATCTTTTCAGAACTACCAAATTTTCTAAAATTCCAAAGCTTTAAATTTTTTAAATACATATGCTATAATTTACTCTCCAAAAATGTAATCATAAACAGATTTGCTGTCCAATGGACCAGCAAGACCATTCATACCTCTAGGCTTTGGCGCTAGTTTAAAAATGTATACCCATTTAGAAGCGATATTTGCTCCTTGTGGCTGCTTCATATTAAGTGTCCCTTTGTCAGAAAAGAAAGCTTCAACTTCATTAGCTTTCATCATCGTTCCTGCATTAATACATTTCCAATGAAGTATTTTTCCATTTCTGACCGAATGTTCTGCTTTGCGACGTTTTTCGTTATTTGTAATGCCTGCGTACCAACCATTAAACCGTGGGTTTTTACTGCCCATAGTATTTTTTACAAACTTGGTTAGTTCGCTTTTAATTGCTCTTGTTTCCATATTTAAGTTACATCTAAGATTTTGAAGTTGAGTTTTTTAGAAAAATAGAGTTCGTCGAAATAACCTTGTAAATAAGGATCTGGAACCAAATAGGCGTCACTTTCACACAGCTCTTTAAATTTTTGTGGATTTTTTAGAAACATTGCGCAAACATCAAGTTCATCTCTAGATAAAAGACGACCGTGAAGGAGTTCTCTAAATTCTAAATAGTCAATAAATTTCTTGAATCTATTATTATATTCTGCACCCAACGTCTTCAGAAATATTTCTAAATCATCTATGCAAACAGACCAAGGGTAAAAGTCTTCGCTGCTTTTTTTGTTAAGTAAAAGACCTAAATCTATTTGTAATGAAGCAAACCTCTCAGACGTAACAACTATTGTAAAGACATCAATGATTTGCGACGTATTTAAAACTTCGCTGTGATTTTTACTCTTTATAGTTATTGCCTCATCATTTAGAATTGCTTGTTCTACCTCAAAACATTGTTCATACCCTTTTTGAATACAATAATCAAAGTCTGACCTTATTCTCTCTGTAGCTTTTTTAGTGTTTCTCCACGGTTCTCTGCTACGAGAGGCTTTACACTCAATTACAAATGCTATTCTGTTTACTATGTATAGCAAATCCTTTTCAGCGGGATTGCTATTAATATAATAGTTGTTGTATGAAGTGACATTTTTTGCTTTACTGAAAAATCTGTCAAATATGTTTTGAGTTTGAGACTCTAAAATAACCTTTCCTCTTCTTAAATTAAGTTGCTCTTTTTCCTTTTCTGTTTCAGTAAGAACTTGATAGAGCAGTTTGTAAACCGCATTAGGTAATTGCTTTTGAAATACATTCAAAAATGTTTTGTTATTAATTTTTATGATTGGTTTATGCTCTAATGGGTTGGGTTGTGAGTAAAATAAGTTATCAAATGAATCATTAATATCTATGGATAATAATTTACAGAAAACATCTACATCCTTCTTATTGAAAGACTTGTAGTAGTCATCTTTTGTAAATAATAAACAGCTGTGCGGATTCTCAAAAAAATCTAGAAAATTATCTTGTAATTCTAAAGGAAGTTGAGACAGACTTTCTTCAAATTTTCCAGCTTGAGCGTTTTGCACAAAATCTTTCATTCTTGGATCAAAGAGAAAACTTTTTGATGCAATGGCTTTTCTTTGATAATCATCCTCTGAAAACTCACAGAGTGCCATTAATGTTTTTAAGTCAATTCCTAGTCTTTCTTTTATTTTATCTTGATAGGGTTTAAATAAGCGAATTACTTTATTAAGTTCTTGTTCTCTATAATCAAGTACACCATTTTGAAAATAATCTTTAAAAGCAAGTTCGTGGATCAGCATTTCTGACCTATCTTCTTTTGATACAGTCGTATCAAATCTTGAATAATCCCACAAATAGAAACTAACAATTTCGAGCAAAATTTCTCCAACTTTTTGAAGTATTTTATCATTCTCTTCGGAATAATAGAAGTCCTCAGATCCTACTTCATCAGAGGAAAGTCTCAGCATAATAAGATAAATTGAATCCTTGTACTTAGACTTGAATTTTTCAGAAAAGCTCAATTGATTTCGTTCTGGATGATGACGCACGAAGTCTGCAAAGAAGCATACAAAGCTTTCTTTGGTATATCTTGAAATTATCTGTTGAATTTCAATTGATTTCTGTTCTATATCGACTCCCTTCATTTGCTCCATTACCCATTCTCCACAATCCTAATCTCCTCATCACTCAATCCATACAACTGATACACCATTGCATCTATTTGTTGTTCTAGGGTGTTGATTTGTGATTGTAGGTCTTGTGCTTTTTTCTTGTTTTGTTCAAACAGGTCTAACCATTCAAACTCGTCTGTTTTGGTAAGTACGGCAACCGGTGCTTGACCTTCTTTATCTCGCAATTTGTTAGTGGCTTTAATCGCTTTGTTCAGTTCTTTTATAAACTCCCCAAAATCTAAATCTTGCCAGTTTTCGAGTTTGCGTGATGTTTTAAGTAACTGAAATTTTACAAAAAGGTATTTTACAAATTTTACTTTCAAAGAATTAAGCTCTGGTTGTAGTTTTTGAAGTTTTAAGCCATATTGCGAAATGTCATTTCTTTGAGTAAAATCCGTACCTGGCAAAGGAAAAGCACCTAATTTATCCAAACTAATTTTTGCAAATACTTTTCCTTTGATATCGTGTAACAGTCTATAGAAGATTGTAGCTACCTGAGAATTTAAAATGGTAAGTAAGAAATCTAATGAATATTCCTCATTATTCTCATAAATACCGTGAACTAGAGTATCAAAATAATAATTGTTATTGTCTTTTGCTGCGATAAATCTATCTCCTGTTTTTCTGACTACAATTTTCTCATTTTCAAATAATTCAGGTGTTCTTAAAGCAAAGTCTATTCGAGTTTGCTTTTTCATTCCTTTCTTACTCTGGATATCATCTAAGTTCAAGTTATCAGCAATGTTGTAATCATAATTAACAAATTGTCCGCCCCATTGGATAGAATTTGTATTTAACTCTTTTCCCCAAATAATCGGTTTGTGATTATCGGAAAGCTTTTCATCTGTAATAAGTATTTGTTTAATATTACCAGGATTGAGACCGTTTTTTAAGGTGTAAAACTCTCTTATCGTTTTAAGGGTATGGAGTTTTTTTACTATCAAGTTTGCACCTTCGGCAATCGGCGATATTTCAAAGTGAGGAACTGAAAGAAAAAACTCTTGAGAAATATCATTTACTAACGCCGTTTGACCATCGTAATCAAAATATTTGTCAGCCGAAATCAACTTCATCTCATTAGAAATATTGGGATTATCAACGATTTCATATTTAAGTATTAGACTACCGCCAACTTCTGCATCAGGGAAGATCTTCTCAGAAATCATAAAGACCTCGTGTATTTTTGACTTAGTGAGAAGGTATTCGCGAATATCTTTGAAATAAGTGTTGAATAAGAGTGATTTTGGAATTATGAATTGAATTAAACCCTTCTCAAATATTTGAAACATTCGCTCTATGAACAAAATATAGAGGTTAATCTTATAGCTTGTTAAAGGGTAATTCTTTTTGTAATAAGCCTCTTCACCGTCAGACAAGAAAATTCCATAAGGCGGATTCCCAATCACAACATCAAAACCTCCGTTTGCAAACACTTTCGCGAAAGCGGTCTCCCAGTTAAAAGCTTTATCTCCCGCTATGGTTTTACTGTCTATTAAACTATTACCACATTTTATATTACTGCTCAAATCGTTGAGCTTACGGCGTGGTTGTGCGGTGCGTAGCCAGAGTGAAAGCTTCGCAATCTCTACAGACTCCTCGTTTAGATCTACGCCATAAATATTGTTCTCTAGTATGGTGTTTTCTATATCTGGAAACTGTAAGCCACCACCTAGAATTTTGGTCTTAAGCTCGTCTATGTACTGATGTTCTTTGATGAGAAAATCCAGCGCCTGGTTAAGAAATGCACCAGAGCCACAAGCAGGATCACAAATAGTAATCTGTAGCAACCAGTCACGGTAGGTGTCTAGCGTTTCAACTAGCTTTTGTATGGTCTTGTCGTTTCGCTTCTTTCTTCCGGTACCACGGCCTTTAAAATACTCTTCTTCTTTAAAACCAAGTTCGGTTTTTCTATCATCGCATAGTTTACCTACGGTATTTTCTACAATGTATTTTGTGATGTACTTAGGCGTGTAAAAAACACCATCCTTCTTACGCTTGCTTTTCTGTTTGTCAAAGTTGCCACCTTCTATTTCGGCATTAATGCTTTCAATCTCGTTGAGAGAATTTTCAAAAATATGACCAAGGATATTGACATCTACTTGGCTTTCAAAATCGTAAGTCGCCAGTTTTTTAGTGTGATTGTAAAGTAAATCATCATCGATAATCACACGATCCAGTATAGAATCTGGTTTAAAGAGACCACCATTGTAGGCAAAAATCTCTTTGTTTTCTGCATCGCCCTTACGGCCTTTATCCAGGTAGTTAAAGTGCTTTTTAAAACGATCGTACAACGGCTCATCTACATCCAGCTTGCGTATGGTGTCCCATTCTGCAAGTCGTTTTATGGTATAATTGGGTTGTAAGAGTCCGCGATCTTCTGCAAAAAAGATAAAGAGAAAGCGATCTATAAGTTTCTGCGACTTTTTAAAAAGCGTGAGCTTTACATTTTTCTCCAGGCGTTCAAGATCTGACTGGTGTTCTGCATTATCTGTAATACCAGTCTCTTCCTGTAACGCGACTTTTAAGACTTTACCGTTTTTCTTGACCAGATCACGGTATAGCTCACGTTTAAAAAGCGAATAATCTTTATAAAACTCTTTGGTAATTTCTTCTTCTTTAATAAGAGAATCCTGCTTTATTTGAAGCGGTAATTCCTTGAGCAAATTGTCTTTGTACAAACACAAATACAACAATCCAAAGTCATCTCGTGTAAGGTTAAACAAGTCAAAGTCCAGTAACTCTGTAGTGTCATCTATGTAAAAACGTAGTTTTTCAAAATTAGACGTGATGACAAACCTGCATCCTTTGTGATTTACCTTATAATCAAAAGCCTGACGTCTTATGCTTTCCAGATCCTTTGTATTTGTCCCTTTAAGTTCTACAACGGCTACTGTTTTTTCTTCTGTGATAATGGCACCGTCTGCCTTGCGATTATTTTTCTCGTTTTTGTATTCTGTAGTTAGGTTGTATTTTGGCTTAGGATTAATGGTATAATCAAGCACGTTTACAAAGAGTTCTGTAAGAAAAGTAGCCTGTATTTGCTCCTCGTTACTCTTGTCTATATTTTGCTGTATCTCAAGGTTGAGAAAGAATTTAGTGTACTTGCGATATGCCTTATCTACTGCGTTTGTGTCCTGTTGTGCGAGATATTTTTTGAGTACAGATGTCTGGAATAATGCCATGAAGATTACTAGGTAAAAGTATTCCTCTAAAGTAATGAAGAATAATTCTTTCCAGACAGGTTTGTTTTATTCTGCTTTCGCGAAAGTGTAAATAACTGAGGTTGTATATACCTTAAAGCTTTTGTCGTATCCTAATGGCAAGTGATAGGAGGTTCTGTTTTTGATACAATTGATATTATCAATCAATGAGAATCCTCGTTAGTTCATCTAGTAGGTCATCTAGCTTTTGTTTTTCAATTCCCGATAAATAATTTAATGCATTTAATTTTTTCATCAATTGATTAAGATTTATACCTATCCTATGTAGCTCAACTTGTTGATAAGGTGCTATCATCTGAGTCACATTGAGCTTTTTGTTTTTCATACAGTCCAGTAAAAAACGTCTAATGAATCTACCATCGTATTGCGTTTTCATACTATACATTTCGCAATATTTAATAACAAAGTCCTTTTCAATTTTCGTGAGATATAGATTTATTTGATGATCTCTTTTCATGTCTGGATTATCAATCTCTGGACGTCCTCCTTTTTTTTTGGCCATAATTCTGATCTAAGAATATTTCATTTTTACCAATTAATCTAGTTTTAATTTTTCGAGTTTACGATGAAAAACAAGGCTATTTCATTTTTGATGAAATAGGTTTTTCACTTGTAAATTTGCTGACTAGCTAATTTTGCAATGTGCAAAACACACCTTGCTATTCCTCTTCCATTTTATTTTTGTTCATTTTATTTCTTGATCGTTTTTTTTCAATTTCTGGATGGTTTTTAATTCTTGAGGTTTTATAGCTCAATTATTATATTTTTATAATGTTATAATTCTATATCTCTATATTTTTATATCTCTATAATCTTATAATGCTATAATTCTATAATCTTATATTTTTATATCTCTATAATCTTATAATGCTATAATGCTATAATGCTATAATGTTATAATGTTATAATTACAGAACTCTATAGCGCTGTGATTCTATAATCATATTCTTCTACTATACTTCCTTCGTTTTTTTATGAAAATTTTTAGCATGTAGAGTTATTCCAAAAACTGATTTTGGAATAAACCTCTTATAAGATGACAAGCATCAGAAGATACCTTACACGACTTGTTAAACATCGGAGGAACTAAGGGGTCCAGTCAGTAAGATTGAATCACGTCCTTCCGAACATATTGTTACCTTTAATTAAAGTGGGATAGAAAATTATATGTTTTCATATAAGATTTCTCCATTTGTCAAAACTTGAGCTTTTAGCATTTTAAGATAAGCTGCGGATGTTTTTATAAGTGAATTTGAAATCCAAAAAGGATTACGACAAAAATATTAGTAATAGCACGTCTAATTGAGATGATTTAAGTCAAAGGTGTTGGCTCGAATTATAATCGATCTTAATTTGATAAGCCTTACTAAATTGATTTACCAACCAATAAATGTAATTGATGGGACAAAAGTTTAGAAGCGGGAATATTGTCAAACACCCACTGCATATATTTTACTCGATCGTCACGTTTTTTTTCTTCTGTTAATCCACTCTTTATAAGCAAGAATGACGTCAGCAACGTAGGTTGCATCAAAGTGTCCAAAATGATCAACTTTCCTATCAAATGTTCTCCATCTTGCATGTTGTAGGGCGTAGTGAAATTCCTCAAGACTTAATGTTGAATGATTATATAGCATCATATCGTTTATATCCGTCACTTGAGATCGAGTTGGTCTATTTTTTAGTCTTAAAACATTTGCATTTAATTTTATTATCACTGATACGCCGTAGTTTCTTTTGACGTCATTTAAATCTTTTATTTTATCGAATGTGCTTTTCAATTCTTTAAACTTATTAGGCCTCAGTTTAGAAATTCGTTTTAATTTCTTGAGAAAAGCTTCGCTCGCGCGATTGGACTGATTTTCGGTTGACATAACTGTTTTTTAGTGTTTTGAAAAGAGTTCTATAAATTGCTCATATGATCTGAGTACTGGTTCCCTTTCCTTTAAGAAATGGATGAAATCATTCAGTTTTTGCTGGAAATTTTTGGGTGTTATATCGTTTCTAAGATCATTTACTATCTCATACCGCTCTGACTCATTTGTTACCAGTTTATTCCTATACATTTTCAGAGTAGTTTCAAAATCAAGAGCATCATCTATTTTATTTTTATTTTTTTCCTTTTTTGTGATATACTATCATCTATTATACTCTCTTTGTTAGAAGAGTCTTTCAAAGACTTTATAAAGTCCTTATCAAAATTTGGTTCTTCAAGCGCATCTTCGGAAAATTCTTCTGTATAGATTTTAATAATTTCTGCGTTAGAATACTTCCTTAATTCATTCTTTTCATAACCCCTATATCTGACCAAGGCACTCCGGTATCCACTTATTTGAGAATTTATTATTGTTTGATCATAACCAGACATCAACTTGGCTAAACGTTTACAAATAATTATGGTGTCATTTTCAAACTCAAACAAGCCAAAATCTTCGATGACTTTTCTAACCAGATCATGATTGGGTAGATGTAAAGTATAGGCAATCACTTCATAAGTAGAGTTTAATTTATATTCATCAGCATCCCTCATCATTTCAAGTATCATGATGTAAACACCATATCCTTCTACTCCTAATTTCATTCTCATTGCTGCGATGAGCGGTTCGTTTCTTGTGTTGGAGTAATGAGGAAACCAATAGGCGTCCTTTTTTTGATTCTTCATTGTATTGAATTTATAGGTATAAGTGACATTGTATTCACACATCAATCTGAAAAGATTTTGATCAAGTGCATCACAGCGACAAGTAGAATGTCATCTTTTGTATTTCTTGGATTTGATCTCCGACATCGCCTTATCAAAATCCTCGTTTTTAACAAAGACTCTGTCTCCAATTTTGAAAGCTTTTAATTTTCCTGACTTAATATAATTCCGTAGAGTTCCTACACATACAGGATTAGCTGCTGCTAGTTGTTGAAGGGATTTATGTTCAGGTTGTTCTTTTTTGCTAAGAGTAATTTGGATTTTGGCATCAACTATTTCCTCTATCCTAGTAAATAATTGTTCCGCAGAAAGATTTTCAATTCTTAGTTCTTTAATCTGAATGGTATGTTTTGACATGGCATCTAATTTTTGATACCGCAATTTTACCACGCATTAGCAAATGCTTAGTTTGTGAATGTCTTAGAGGTTTTTCTTAGAAGTCTTAGATATCTGTACTCTTTACGAAAAACTATTGGCCTTTACGATCATTTCGCTTCTTATTTGTTCAATACGATGAAACTTCTTAATGATCGTTCGATCGTCATATTCATCTAGATGGCTTATCGTGTTTTTATTATCTAACGCTTCACGAATTTTGTTATACTCTTGATACAAGCTTGTATTTGGCTCCTTATTATAATGCTTTAAAAGTCTCTTCTGAAGATCCGTATAGTTTCTATAATTGGACTTAATAGCATAGTTATATTGTAGGTAAAAATACATTGCCAGTTCTGACACAGTCAGTTTGTATTGAGTAAGAACTTTGAATTCGGTCCACTGGGTTTTCTCTTGATCAGCGAGTTCTTTGAGAATTTTTTCGTCTGCTAAATCAGAATAAAGATGTGGATCTTTCTTGACATGTAGATTTACATAGTTTTTAGCTATCTCTCGTAGACCGTATTGATTTTTCAAGACAAATGCCCATGCAGCATAATTAAGACCATGGTAGTATCCGTCTCTGGTTGCATATTCAGATGTATCGTCAATGCTCCCAATAGTGAAGGGATTTTTTTGTAGATCTTTCGAAGCACTTTTATCAGATATAGGGCCACTCAAATCTTCCCACCTATTTACGGTATAATCCCAAAGATTTTTCATTTTTTGAGATTCAGTCAAGGCCATCAAGAATATTTTGTCAAGCTCGTGATCAATAAACTTATGCACCCCATGCTCAAAACCAGCGCTATATTTTTGGTGGTATTTTTCAAAAGATTCAAAATCATTATTCAAGGCTTGACATACATAATGAAAAAAGCTTGTCTTATAAGGAACACCCTTTATTTGAATACCATATGAAAGAGTTTCTGTCTTTAAAAACTGTGTATTCCGGTATGAAAATATTTCAAATCTCATTTGAGCTGCTTGGTAAACTCTAAATACACATGGATCTTGATAGTTAATTACTCGACCAAAATGATTTCGAGAAGCATCCTCACTTTCAATAGAGTTAATAGCGATTTGAAAATGATCCACGTTCGAAGGAACTTCATATTCATCAGGCATGCCTGCATAAATATTCAGTATTTGATTTTGATATAGTAAATCTAAATTCACTTCTAGGCTTTCTTTAAAACATTAAAATCTATATTAAAAACCTGATCTACAGCTTCCTTCTTTTCATCATTATCAACTTGGTAATAAGTGTTCAAGGTTTTCATATCTAAATGACCAGTTATTTTACTGATAAGTTTATCACTCTTCCCTTCTCTTTTCATCATGGTAATAAAAGTTCGTCGCGCAGTATGAGAACTAACCCGTTGCCAAAACCTCATTGCCTTCCTGGTGACAGTTTTTCCACTTACAGAGACTTTTTCAACTTTCTGTGTAAACCCAGCGTCAAGAAATACTGTCTTGATATATTCATTATGATTCTGATTTGCTACGAGTGGTAAATTATAATCATACTTTTTTAGAATAAACCTAGCGATTTTACTTAATGGAATTTCACGTACTTTTTTTTCTGAGCCTTTTTCTTCTTTCAGATAAAGAGTATCATCTGACACGCTACTCTTCGAAATAAATTTCAATTCTCCGAATCGACATCCCGTGACGCATGAAAATATAAATACATCTCTCACACGTTCTAAAGACTTGCTTTTACACTTGGAATGTAGCAGTTGTTCAATATCCTTCTTAGTAAGTGCTATCTGGTTCGTTATGACTTGTTTTTTTCTTTTGAAAGCTTTAAACTCATCATTATAGGTTATTCTATTCTTGTAAGCCCAGAGCATGAAGGTCTTAAAAAGTCCTAGATTCCTAGAAAACGTATTATTAATGTGTCCTTTATCTGACAAGCAATAATCAGTGAATTCTGACATAAAAGTCGAATTTATGTTATTGAAGTTCAGCTTGTAATTTCGTTTCGCCTGAAAATCTAATAACAAAGTTTTCATGTAACCATATCGTTTGATTGTAGAATCTGACCAATCCTTATTTTTGGTTTTTTCTGAAATAAATCTGTCATAAGCATTAAAAAAGTCATTGCTCCCCTTAATTGTTTTTTTGAACTTGAGATCTAGAGCGTCTTTAAGAACACTGGAATTAAATTGAATGTGCATAAGCTTTGATGCGGTCAACGACTCATGAAAACATTCGGAGTAGCGACCAAGTTGTGTACGTATGGATCTAACTCCTGGAGTTTTGCTGTTGAGAATTGGGGATTTGCTTTTCTGGTCCCAATCCTTAGGGTGAATCACTTCTCCAGTTGAATAAACAAATTTCTTCTGCTCTTCCTTAAAGGAACAAGAAAATAAAATCAGCGTTTCTTTATTTGACTTAGGTTTCTTGAGATAAAAGGTATGCGTCATGGGGCGATTTTGATTGGTTGACTAATTGGTTGACAAATATCGTTCTACTCCTTGACATTTCAAAGTGCCAAAATGTGGCGATTCTGGCTCATAACGCCGTTAATCAATCGCTCTTGTTGAAAAATGTAAAAAAATAAAATAAAAGGTTCAATAACCTTCTTCTCCGCAAATAAAGATGTCAAATGACACTTTAAAAGTCAAAACCCTTTAAACATTGTGTTTAGAGGGTTTTTTGTTTTTTGATATGCTTTCATAATACACATTGAGTTGCATAATCCAGTTACCCTATCAGTTACCCTTCATGACTTTGATTATTCAAGGGTAACCAATTCTTAGGGAATCATAGGGAATCCCTAGCTATACCTGGCGTTTACTGATAATTTTGAAAATAATTAAACAGTAACCTATGATTAAAACTTATTTCTACCTCAAAGCAGACAAGCAAAACAGTAAAGGTGAATCAGCTATATACGCTAAAATGAAGTTGCGTAAAAAAACCTCAACACTAAGCACTGGGAAGTATATTGATAAAGCCCGTTGGGAAGCTACTAACAAACTTAAAAATACCTTACGTGTAACCCGTGAGAAAAACTGTCAAACAACTTTAAAACTACTAGAATCTAAAATTGAATCGATTTATCTAGAATTGGTAAAGGTGGATGCAGATGTTACTCTAACCGATATAAAGAATCAGTTAAAGGGGAAACAGTCCAAAACCTATGACCTAGATGTCTTAGAACTTTTCCAGAAGCATAACGATTATTTTAAACGTAAATACGAAGCTGGTGAACGAACAAAGGCTTCTTTGCAGAAGTATAATAGGGCAAAAGACCTTATATCAAACTTCATATATGAAAAATACAGGAAAAAGCGATACAATGTCACCGACATTGACAGTGCATTTATTTATGAACTAGACGATTTTTTGAGACACGAATCGGTTTTCCAAAGTGTTACAGGCATCAGTCATAATTCAGTTGTGAAATATTTTCAATGCTTTAAAACCATGTGTAAATACGGCATCAAAAGAAACATCATCGACCGAAATCCCTTTATTGTTTACGACGAAAAACTTATTATAAGAGATGCTGTTTTCCTGACGCAGGATGAGCTAAAACGAATAGAAGATAAAACGTTTAGCACTGAACGTCTTAATCGAGTAAAGGATATATTTCTTTTTTCTTGTTATACCAGTTATGCACCTATTGACGTTGATAATTTAACCATAAAGAACCTCATTAAGGATAACCAAGGTACATTATGGATTAAGACAAATAGAGCTAAAACAGCGATAAAATCTAATGTACCCGTTTTACCACCAGTAAAACGGATTCTTGACAAATATTCTCATCTCGAAGGTGAGAAACTACTACCATCAATAAGCAATCAGAAGATTAATGAGTATTTAAAGGAAATAGCCGTATTGTGCAAAATAGATAAGAAACTTACTCATTATGTTGCTAGACATACCTTTGCTACAACCGTAACTTTGGGTAATGGTGTAGCCATTGAAAACGTTTCTTCAATGATGGGGCATTCAAAAATCACTATGACACAACACTATGCAAAGGTTCTTGATAGTAGTGTGAAAAATGATATGGAGAAGCTAAAATTAAAGCTTGCATAGTTTTTTATCTTTATAGACTTGAACATTCTTAGATTTTATGAAGGAAGTAAGAAAATTATCAGAAATAAACGCAGTCTTAGAAGAGACTATAAAATTGGAAATCACGTATAACGCTTCAATTCAAAATTTTACGTATAACGACTATTGGGTAAACGAGATTCAGCGCTCATATTTTGATAATAGAATTGCAAAACTTGATAAAAAAATAGACAAAGTAATTGACCTTAATGAAAAAGGACATATCGCATATATACAAGGAGTTAATCAAACCATTAAAACCAAATTGGTAGAACTGTACGAGCTAAAATTAGATGACCTAAAAGACATAGATTATCAAAAACAAGGCTGGGATGTTTACTTGACTTATCCGCAAAATCCACCGAAAAATAGTAGCATAGAATTATGGGAACAAATACCTGAATCAGGTTCAGATGACCGACAAGAGTATATTTTACAGATAGTCGGTTCTTTTTACAATTTCGGTTATGATGCCGTTAATAGCATGAGCCAGAGTAACATGAACGACTTGCTTCTTGACAAATATGATTTACAGCAGATGGATTTACAACTTTCTTATGCAAAAGCACATTTAGTATTTATATTAAAATTACATGGTCAAATACTAAAATCACTTCACCAAAAATTTCAGGATATCCTAAACCTATTTAATAAGTTGTCAAAATTTGAAAATGGTGATTTTACTTTAGGTAACGAAATCAAGAAAAAACAAGGGAAACTGTATTACAAAGGAGCAAAATATGAACTCGCCTTTTTGTTTAATTTCTTGTATGATTTTGGGTACATAACAGGAAGTACTAGAAGAAGTGATTCAAAAACATATATCAAACATTTTTTAGACGAAAGCGAAACTTATTTTTTTAAAGGTCAAGAACCTACAAAAATTCTTGCTATTGAAAAAGAGTTCGGGAGAATAGGTAATGGTGAAGGACACGTTGGTAAGGAAATTAAGTTTATAGAAAAATTAATTGATAAACTATATGAACGTTTAGAAAAGCTCAAAGGTTAATCGAATCTAGGGAATGTTAGGGACAACCTAGCTATACCTAGTTTAAACCAGAATATTTGCATCATAACAATTAATAAAAATATATTATGATGACAGAAGAATCAAAAATTTCAATTATTCCATTTGGAGAGCTAAGAAAGCTCTTCTTACCGCTTCACGACAAGTTGTCCCAACTTGAAACCAAACTTGATAAGACAAGCTCTAATCAAGTAAAAAAGTACTATCGTAATAAAGATTTGAAGTTACTGTTTGGTATATCTCAAAATACCATTATCAAGTATAGAAACAATGGCAATATACCATTCACTACGATTGGTGATGTTTACCTATATCCTGTTGAGGAAATTGATAAAGTCTTATCTAAAAATTGGGTTGAGTAATGTCATTAAAATTCTTTTTACCGCAAAGATTACTAGAACGATTACACGATAGGCTAAACGATATTCAACCTAGCAGAAATCAAATTAATTCGTTGGATGAAGACTTGAAACCATTAAACTATAAAATAGAAAAATTCTATTGGTTATTGGCGATACTATTTGACCCAAAAGGAAACGGCCTTAAAGAAGTGATGATTAAAGGTTTTACATTTGTGCCTCTATCATCAGAATATTTAACTAATATTATTGGAAATGACTACGCATTTTATATTAGATATTTACAAAATCAAGGTTTTATTTTAAGTGATAATACTTACTTACGTGGTAAATGTAAATATTATCATTTATACAGTTCGTATATAAATTACAATAGTAAGAATATATCCTATTGTTATATAGATGAGGTTAACAACATTAGTGAAACTCCTATAAACATTAGAGTTATAGGTGATAGTAAAAAGGGGAAAGAAAGTAATTGTATTGAAGTTACTATTACTCCAAATTCTAGTTTGTACGAAAGCAAAAAAAAGAAGTATGACTTACAAACTGATAGGAAAAAGAAGTTAGCAAAACATGTTAAAAACGATATGTGGAAGCATTATACAAAAACAATGGTTCTCGATATTGAGCAAGCAGAAAAATATTGTTTTGATTTTCAAAGAAATTGCACCGAAATATTAGAAAATAAATATCGAGAAGGTAGGATTGACCGTGATAAACTTATAAATGCAAAAGCAATACTTCAAAACAAATACCTAAACAGGATTTCGTCTGTAAGTAATTTGAAGAACCCAAAAAAAGACAAATCGTGGTTGTACAGTAGGAAAGGTAAGAGCAGAAGGTTGAATACAAATCTGACGATGATGGCAAGTGACCTAAGACCTTTCATAATTGGCTATGAAAATATGTCATATTTAGACCTTTCTAACTCCCAACCTGTACTTTTTAACGTAACGCTTCAATCATTAAAAGAAACGGCATCAGGTAGTCTGAAAATGGAAATTGACAGGTACTTTCAAATTACTATAGAAGGTAGATGGTATGAAGAATTATGTGACATTTTTAAATGCAATAGAAAAACAGCAAAACAGTATTGGATGCTTATAGCTTACTCAAAAAATAACGAATGTCGACGCCTTAAAAATAAGTTTAGAAACAGTTTTCCAGAAGTATATTCAATTATAGAACAACAGAAAAAAGATAATTACACAAAATTTTCCATCGGCTTACAAAAAATCGAAAGCCAAATTTTTATCGATGTCATTTGCAAACGATTAGTGGAAAATGACATTCTACCATTATCCATTCACGATGGAGTATTAGTGGATAGAAATTATACAGAAAAAACGTATAAGATAATGACCGATGCTTTATGTGAATACATTGGAGCTATTCCAGTTATTGATATAAACGGTGTAAAACGTTACCCTAAAATTGCAGGTTAATAATATTACAATCTAAAATTTTAGTATTCATTTATTTTTCTCTTAGATGTTGAATAGTTAAAACGGAGATATTAATATTAAAAAAGGTATCATAATACCTTTTGCAGGTCGAGTTTACCCGTACGCTAAATGACCGAAAAAAATTATTTGGAACATAGAGGGCGTGCAATTGGAACATTTAAGTAACAAATAGTAAGAAGGGTGATGACTGGAGACTGTTTTAATTTAAACCGCTAGCCTCATTGGAGAGCTCAAACACTCCACCTCGAATAGTAAGGGTAATTGGATATTCCTCTTGAGGTAGTGACACTCCATCACTAATTAGTAATCAGAATAGTCTGCTACCTCATTATAGTTTACGCTTAAATAATTTTCGAGTTGCTCCTTGAGCAAAGGCATAAATTGTATGGTGGTTTCGTTTACTTCTTACTTAATCTGTAGGTTTAGTTATTATAGTTTCTTTTTGGTGCAAAGTCCTTAACTATACAATTGTGAATCTTCCATTTCCCGTTTGATTTTGATAATAAGGACGGTTGGTTCTTATATTTTTTTTTCAGTTCAAGTAATCTGTACCTGACGGTTCTCTCGCTTATATTAAAGAACTCCATTATCTCAGTACTGGTGTAATAGGTTTTAGATTTTATCATATTTTGAATGCTTTATGATAAATAGTAGGCACCTGCATAAAACACAAACTAATTATTCTTTTTTTAAGATACTTTTTAAAACAACTCATTTAATGAGATATACCTTCTATTTTTATTCCATATAAATCCCCCATTATATGAATCGTATTAAACTCGTACTCCAAGAAAAAGGAGTTATACAAACATGGTTAGCTATCAAGCTGGATAAGAGCTATAATATGGTGAATAGTTATGTAGCTAACAGAAGACAGCCCAGCGTTGAGGTTTTGTATAAAATCGCTGATTTGTTAGACGTTAGTGTAAAAGATTTATTAACTGACAACTAATATTAAATGCAACTAATCAATAATCAGGACTCCTTATTACTGGATGTTCTTAAGAGCAAAATTAACGCTCAATCCAATATTTCCATAAGCTGTAACTATTTTACCTCATTTGCTTTATTTGAGCTGATTGATGTTCTCAAAAGTGCATCTAAAGTTGAGGTCTTGTTGGACTTTCAACCAGAGAAGGAAGAGGAATTCAAGTTTATTCAAAGCGATTCAGAGAAAAAATTGAACCTGAAACTAGATAGAAAGAACCGAATTACTCAGGTTCTAAAACTCCTTGCAGATAAGATTCAGATACGTAAAGGTGGTACTGGAAACCAAAACCTTGTAATCGTTGAAAACGAAAATATATCGACTTGTTATTTACTAACTCCTTTGAATTTGGATTCTGTAAGCCTAGGCGTATTACCCTCAGAGCTACCTGTATTCATAAATTCTTTTGACGACCCTAACAACCAGTATTTGGGTTTATTCCAAAATTCATGGAACAACAGCAGCTTATCGCTCAATGATACCATAATAGCAAAACTAGAAAAAGGCACCCGTGATTATACGGGTGAAGAAATCTACAAATACTGCATCCGTGAGATATTTCAATACTCTACCATAAATGAAAGAGCTGATGAAAAACTTCAAAAAGTAGGTTTCAAAGATTCTAAAATATGGAGCCTGCTATACAATTTTCAGAAGGATGCTGTAATAGGGGCAATTGAGAAAATTGAAACATATGGTGGTTGTATTATAGCAGATTCGGTAGGTCTTGGAAAGACATTTGAAGGACTGGCGGTGATGAAATATTACCAGTTACGAAATGATAGAATATTAGTTTTAGCCCCTAAAAAACTACGCGAAAACTGGACAGTCTACCAGATGAATGATAAGAGAAATATCCTTGCTCAAGACCGTTTGAACTATGATGTTCTCAATCACACTGATTTATCCCGTAATAAAGGTAAGTCTGGAGACATAGACCTTGAAATGATTAATTGGGGAAATTATGACTTAGTCGTTATAGATGAATCCCACAACTTCAGGAACAACCCTACAAAGAGAGGAATGACAAGGTACAAGCGTTTGATGAATGATGTTATCAAGTCAAATATTAGAACTAAGGTTCTTATGTTATCTGCCACGCCTGTCAATAATAAAATGAATGACCTGAAGAATCAAATCGCCTTCATTACAGAAGGTGATGATGAAGCTTTCATGTCCCATGGGATAGATAGCATCAGTCAGGTGATGAAGGATTCCCAACGCCGATTTACGCAATGGTTTAGAGATGGTGACCCTGATGACTTGAATGTAAACTCCTTAATGGAAAGTCTTGATGGGGCTTATTTTAGAATTCTGGATATGCTCACCATCGCAAGGTCTAGAAAGCATATTGAAAAATATTATGACACCACTAATATTGGGAAGTTCCCTAACAGACTTAAACCTGATACGGTTCATCCTGAGATAGATACTCACGGAAAATTCAAAAATATTGGACAAGTGTACGATGAGATTAGTACGCTTACACTTGCCTCTTATACACCTCTCGGATATGTTAGAGCAGACAAGCGTGACTATTATGAACAGAAGTATGATATGCAAACGCACACAGGTAGTGTTTTTAAGCAAGTAGACCGTGAGCAGAGTTTGATATATCTTATGAGAGTAAATCTATTAAAACGTCTAGAAAGCTCTATATACTCCTTTAAATTAACCACAAAAAAGCTTATTGAATTAGTAGACAGCAATCTTAAACAGCTTAGAGAACATCAAAATGGTGAAGTGGACTACGACCTCAACATTACTGATATAGATTTAGATGACACAGAACTGGATGACCTTCTTATAGGCGGTAAAACTAAAGTGCTAATTCAAGATATTGATACGATACGCTGGAGACAGGACTTAGAACATGATAAACATATTCTGACTCAATTATTGGGTAGCATCAAGCTTATAGATGTGGAACGTGATGCAAAGCTCAAAGAATTGAAAGACCGCTTATCTATAAAAATTGATAATCAACCGTACAATACGGGTAACAAAAAAGCTATCATTTTTACAGCGTTTGCTGACACAGCAAATTACTTGTATGATGAACTTAGCGACTGGCTCAAGACAGAAAAAGGACTTCATACAGCTTTAGTAACTGGCTCAGGTACGAACAAAACTAATATGCCAAAGTGTAGAAGTGACTTGAGTTCTATCCTAACTAACTTTTCCCCTCGTTCAAAGAACAGGAAAGATATTTTTCCTGATGAGAAAAATGAAATTGATATTCTATTTTGTACAGACTGTATTTCAGAAGGTCAAAACCTTCAAGATTGCGATTATCTGGTAAACTATGATATACATTGGAATCCAGTACGCATCATTCAACGTTTTGGACGTATCGACCGTATCGGTTCTATTAATGAAAATATACAGTTGGTGAACTTCTTCCCTTCCATGGAATTAGACCAGTTTATTGATTTGGTAGCTCGTGTACAGGGTCGTATGGTGATGCTTGATGTAAGCGCCACTGGTGAAGACAATGTAATAAGCAAATCAAATCGAGAGATGCAGGATTTGGATTATCGCAAGCGACAACTCAAACAATTACAAAACCAAGTGCTAGACCTTGAAGATATTGATGGTAATATTTCTATTACCGATATGACCTTCAATGATTTTAAAATTGATTTAGAGAAAAGCTCAGACAGACAGCTTTCCGACCTCAACGACATTCCACCTGCTTCTTATGCTGTTGTAAAGTCAAACCTCAACGAGATTAAGGATGGTGTAATATTCTGTTTAAAAGATACCAGTGCTGACTTCAAGGAAAAGCTCAAGAACAATATTTTGTATCCTTACTTTCTGGTATACCTCAGCATGGATGGTAAGACTATCGTAACAGCGTCGCAGACTAAGAAAGCCTTAGACTACTTCCGCAAATTATGTATGGGGCAAAATCAGGTATTACCAGATTTGGTTGCTCAATTTGAAAGGGATATTAGAGGGAATAGAAAGGTTTCCGCTTTCGCGAAAGCGTTACAAACAGCAATCATTGAGGTATCTGGCATACAAGAGGAATTAGGGCTGGACTCTCTCGCAACTCGCGGTGCGGTCAACTTGATGAGTAAAAGCATCAATAAGGAAGACACCCTAGAGTTAATAAGTTATCTAGTCATTAAAGAATGAGTTACAGGTACAACGACATATTTCAAATTCCCGAACGTAGTCTGGTACAACAACGATTGACCAAAGCCTATTTTTTAAGACAGATGGGATTGACTAGCGCTGAAAAGAAGCTAATCAATAACAATATTGAGTCGATGGAAGTCCTTGCGCAATTGATTCCAGAAAAAAGTAATATACCAGCTGTTGTAAACGACATTGATAGTTTTGAACAAGTGTTGGTGATTATATGTACAGTATCAACAAACGAACTGGATAAACTTGCTGAAAAGTGTATTCATTTTATACAAAAATACATTTCACATCAGGTCGTATTGATAATAGAAGATGATTTTCATTTTATACTCAATGCAGCAGATAAGCGCATTAATCAAGCGGACAACTCAAAGCTAACCATTGAACGGTATTTTAATACTAGTAAATTATCAAAGCTGTATAAAAATGAGCATGGTGAATCATTCTTTGAGGGATTGAATTTTTCAAACCTAGATAAGAAGAATCTAGAATTACTGTACAAAAGCTATATACAAGCCATTGTTCAATATCAAGCTGCAAGTATAACGGGAACATACCAAAAACGAAGTAACGCTCGTACGGCTCAAGATATGGAGCACCTAGCTCAAATAGAACAGTTAGAGAGAGACATCCTATCATTTGCAGGTCAAATAAAAAAAGAATCACAGCTAAACGAGAAAGTGCGATTAAACATGAAAATACAAGAGAAAAGAAATCAAATAAAAGACCTAAAGCATCTACTGAATGAACATTAGCAAAGAGAGTCTCATAAAATTATTCAATACTGGAACGAATCAATATGTAATTCCGTTTTTTCAAAGACCTTATGTTTGGAAAAAAGAGGACTGTGAAAATCTTTATGAGGATTTAGAGAATACGTTAAGAATCAATAAGGAAAAGGTTATCTCTGAGCACCATAAAGAACATTTTATAGGTACAATCATTACTAAAAATAGCCCTGCCAGTACACAGATGACCGCTCAATATGATTTGGTCGACGGTCAACAGCGTATGACTACTTTTTCACTGCTAATCAAAGCTCTAGCAAATAACGTTGATTTGTCCGAAGAAAATGCAGGTCACCTGTATGAAAACCTTAATGGCTCACTATTCTTTAAGGATGCTTACGGTAAAATACACAACAGAATTATCCACAATAGACTAGACAAAAAGGCATTTGATTTGATTATGGGGTCAGATGGAACAACTGATAAAGAAATTAGAGACATTAATAATAAAATAGTTGACACCTACATTTACTTTAGACAGAAATACAGTGGTCTAACTAATGACGAGCTTTTAGAAAGAAATTTCACCCTTTTACACCGTTTTCCTGCAATCAACATGGTACTTGAACAACACGATGATGAGCAGGAGATTTTTGATACCATTAATTCCCTGGGAGTGAAATTAACCACCTCAGAGTTATTGAAGAACCACATTTTTAGTGATAAACGGTCTCAAGAATTGTACACTGAATACTGGGAAGATATTTTTGAAGCAGATGAAGAAACTGTGGCATTTTGGAACGCGAAAAAGACAGCGGGTAGAGTATATCGTGAGAATATTGATGTGCTACTGTATTGCTATTTGCTTATTGAGAAAGAAAAGGATGTTTCTTTAGAGCATTTATTTAAAGACTATAAAGAATGGCTTTCGACAAAATCCTTTGAAGAAAAACAAGAATTTCTGAAAACTCTAAAAAATTATGCAGATGTTTATTTCAATTTGCCATCGGGTACTGAGTTAAACAATATGAGATTTAGTGATAATGAAAAACGATTTTTTCACGTCATTGAAAATTTGAATATTACAACTATATACCCTTTAGTACTCTATTTATATAACAACATTGAGGATGAGGCAGAACGTGAAAAATGCTTCCTTTTGCTAGAAAGTTACCTCGTTAGAAGGGCAGTTTGTAAGCTAACCACAAAAAATTATAACAACTTATTTATATCACTAATCAGACAACTAAAGAACGGAGATAGCGAACAAGCTATTTCTACAAGGTTGAACGATATTCTACAAGGATACTCTGAAGATACGGCTAGATTCCCAAGTGACGAGGATTTTAGAAACGGTTTTCACAATACAAAATTGAGTAACCAACAAGCAAGAGAAATTCTATTTTTAATTTCTTTATATCAAATAAATACTGTTTTACATGACTTGACGACATTAAGTTGTAATGCCTTTTCAACCGAACATATTATGCCTAAAAAATGGTCAGAAAACTGGTTCAAAGATTTGACCCCTGAAGAAAGTTTTGAAAGAAATAGAAAACTACTCACTTTAGGAAATCTGACCATCATTACCAAAAATCTTAATAGTAAACTTCGTAATTCAGCGTGGGAAAACAAACGTAGTATTCTCAACCAGTATTCAAGTTTACCTATAACAACTAATTACACTTCATCTGAGCATTGGGATGAAGAAACCATATCAAATAGAGCAAATGACCTAACTGATTTAGCTCTTGTAATCTGGAAAAAGCACTAATAAAATGGAGAAAATAACCAAAGACCATAGCCTTTCTCAAAGCGAGAACCTCGTAGAAAGCAATATAGATAAGTTAAAGGCATTATTTCCAGAGATAGTCACCGAAGGGAAAATTGATTTCAAAGTACTACAAGAAGTATTAGGAAACGAGCTAGAAGAAGGCGAAGAATATTACCGCTTTACTTGGGCTGGGAAAGCAAACGCAAGAAGAGAAGCCCAGAAACCAAGTACAGGAACCTTACGACCAGCACCAGAAGAAAGCGTAGATTGGGACACTACTCAAAACCTTTACATTGAAGGCGATAACCTAGAAGTGCTAAAACTACTACAGAAAGGATACGCTGGTAAGGTGAAAATGATTTACATAGACCCACCATATAACACGGGTAAGGACTTTGTGTATAAAGACAATTACAAAGACAACCTACGTAATTACCAAGAAGTTACAGGGCAAATAGATGATGAAGGCAACAAACTAAGTACCAACAGCGATAGTGATGGACGTTTCCATTCCAACTGGCTCAATATGATGTATCCTCGTTTGCGTTTAGCTAGAAATTTACTAAGTGAGTCAGGTCTTTTATTTGTGTCTATTGATGATAATGAAAGCTCTAATCTGAAAAAATTATTGGACGAGGTTTTTGGTGAAGATAATTTTATAAACCGTATTAGCTGGAGAAGAAGACATAATCAACCAAATGATAAGACGAAAATGGTTGGTATTGTATCTGAAAGTATTTTTATTTTCGGTAAAAAAAGCTCTAATCTCAAATATGGAGAAAGTTTTTATGGTTTGCCATTATCTGAAAAAAGAGCTTCAGATTTTACCAATCCAGATTCAGACCCAAATGGAAAATGGACTTCTAATCCTTGGAAGGCAGCAGTAGGAAGAGGCGGAAGTTCTTATGTGATAAACACTCCTTCTGGGGAAAAACTTGATAATACTTGGTATGGTAATGAAGAAACTTTTAAGAAACATTTAGATGATAAAAGAGTTCATTGGACTGATAATGGAAGTGGTTTCCCAAGAATAAAAATCTATCTAAAAGAAAAAATGAAAGATGGTCAATTAGCTCATAATTTCTGGGGTCATAAAGAATTTGGGTCTAATCAAGATGCATCAAACGAGTTGTCGGAACTATTTAGTCTAAAAGGTTTATTTGACAATCCAAAACCAGTTAAACTTTTAACTCAAATTCTATCTATTTCCTCATCTGATGATGATTTAATATTAGATTTTTTCTCAGGTTCTGCATCAACAGCTCATTCCATTTTTGAGTCTAATATTTTACATTCTGCTAAAAGACAATTTATCCAAGTTCAGTTGCCTGAAGAAATAGACGAAAAAGAACCTGCGTATAAAGCAGGTTATAGAAGGATTTCCGATTTAGGGAAAGAACGCATTCGTAGAGCAGCCAAAAAAATAGCGGAAGAATACCCAGAAAAAGCCAAAGAATTAGACTTAGGCTTTAAAGTTTTTAAACTCGATACCAGTAACATAAAGGGTTGGGATGGTAATCCAGATAACCTAGACGATAGTCTTTTTGATGCACAGGATAATATAAAAACAGACCGTACAGAGCACGATGTACTCTATGAGATACTACTTAAATATGGTCTAGACCTTACACTACCTATTGAAGAGAAAGAGATAGCAGGTAAAACAGTTTTTAGTGTAGGTTATGGTGCTTTATTTATTTGTCTAGCAGATACCATTACCAGTAAAGTAGCGGAAGGTATTGGTAAATGGAAGTCAGCATTGCAACCAGAAGTATGTAGAGTTGTTTTTAAAGACTCAGGTTTTACAGATGTTGAGAAAACCAATAGTGTACAGATTTTAAAACGTTTTGGTATAACAGAAATAAAAAGTATCTAAGTCTATGAAGATTCAATTTGACAGTAGCTTAGATTACCAAAGAGATGCTATGAAAGCCATTACAGGGATATTTCAAGGTCAAGAAATATGTGAGGCTAACTTTACCGTGTACTCACCAGAATTCTTAGCAAAACAGCAAAATATCGCCTTCAATGAGATAGGATATGGTAACCGTTTAACGCTTACCGAAGGTAATCTAGTAGAGAACGTTCAAAACCTTCAATTAGCAAATGGTTTAAAGCCTAGTGAACGTAGCGAGATAGACAGAAACCATTTAGATTTTACCATAGAGATGGAAACAGGTACAGGTAAAACCTATGTGTATTTGCGTTCTATTATGGAGTTATACACCAAATATGGTTTTTCAAAACATATTATCGTAGTACCATCAATTCCTATCAAAGAAGGTGTGTATAAATCACTTCAAATCACTGAAGACCATTTCAAGCAATTATATGATAACCTCAACTACAATTTCTTTATATATGACAGTAGTAAACTGAATGAAGTGCGAGACTTTTCTACCAATGATGGTTTATCCATTATGGTCATTAACATTGATGCGTTTCGCAAAAGCTTTGAAAATCCAGAAGATGCTAAAAAGAAGGCAAACATCATTCATCGTTATAACGATAAGTTAGGATACAAGCCTTTAGACCTCATCAAAAACACAAATCCAGTAGTGTTTATCGATGAACCTCAAAGTACAATGAGTACACCACTGGCTAAAAAGGCTGTGCAAGGTTTAAATCCGTTGGCTATTCTTCGTTATTCAGCGACACATAAAGAGAAGGTGAATTTAATGTACAAGCTGGATGCAGTAGATGCCTATGACAAAAAGCTGGTAAAGCAAATAGAAGTAGGTTCTATACAGACTGAAGGTATGAATAATCAAGCGTACATACGTTTATTAGAAGTTCGCTCAAGGCGAAATACAATAGAAGCTCGTGTTGAGGTAGATGTAATGCAAGGTGGAAGCATTCAACGAGTCAAAAAATGGGTAAAGCAAAACCAAGACCTAGAAGAACTTACAGGACGTATTGAATATGAAGGCTACATCATCAAAGATATTTACGTAGCCGATGAATACATCGATTTTACAAGTCGTGATGGAGAATTAAAGGTTGGTGAAGCTATTGGTAGTGTAGATGATAAACAAATTAAGACCGCTTTGATAAGTAAAACAATCGAAGCACATTTGGATAAGGAATTAGTGCTCAATCCGCAAGGAATAAAGGTGCTCAGTTTATTCTTTATTGATTCCGTAGGTAAATATCGAGTGTATGATGAAGAAGGAAATGCCTCTCTAGGGGAATACGCAGAAATTTTTGAAAAGGAATACCAAAAGCTCATCAAGAAAACCAAGTATGCAAGCCTGTTTGGAGAAATGAAAGATGTTGAAGTAGATGCTTCAGAAGTTCACAATGGTTATTTTTCTATTGATAAGAAAAGTAAAGCGAGTAACAAAAAAGAGAAGTTTGAATACTTCAAGGATACCACTGGTAAAGTGAATGCAGATGAGTATACCTATAATCTTATTATGCGTGATAAGGAAAAGTTACTGAGTTTTGATTCTAAGTTGCGTTTTATCTTTTCGCACTCAGCATTAAAAGAAGGATGGGATAATCCTAATGTGTTCCAGATATGTACGTTGAAGGATGCTGGTAATTCAGACATTAGAAGAAGACAGGAAATTGGTCGAGGTTTACGATTATGCGTAAACCAAGATGGAGAACGTGTATATGGCTTTGAAACCAATACATTAACCGTAATGGCTACAGAATCTTATGTGGATTTTGTAGATAACCTTCAGAAGGAAATTGAAGCCGATACAGGAATTAAATTCGGAATTCTGGAATCACACAGTTTTAATAATGTCGTTATGAGTATCGATGGTGATGAGGTAGAATATTTAGGTCAAGAAAAATCAGAACAACTTTATGACTTCCTCATCCTAAAAGGATACATCGATATGAGAGGTAAAGTACAAGATTTACTGCGTATTGCTATAAAAGATGATGCAGTAGAACTTCCTGAAGAATTTACTGAAAGTGAACACGTAGAAAATCAAATCTTAAGTAATTTAAAAGCAGCAGCTGGAAAACTTCAGATTAAGAATCAGGACGATAAGAAGAAAGTACGAGTAAACAAACGAGTACTTAACAGTCCAGAATTCAAAGAACTTTGGGAGCGAGTAAAGTATAAGACTACATTCTCAGTAGATTTTGATTCAGATAGCTTAGTGAAGGAGTGTATTAGAGCTCTAGACGATAGATTAAAGATTACTAGAGGGAAGCTTCATTATACTAAAGTTAAGGTCGCTATGAGTATCGGAGGACTTCAAGTCAATGAAGACCCAACTACTTATTTTGAGAATGTTAAAGACGAAGTTGAGGTATTGCCAGATATTGTAGGATACCTTCAAAATGAAACTCAATTAACACGCAAGTCTATTGTTAAGATACTCACAGAAACCAATAAGTTGGGCTACTTTAAAATAAATCCGCAAAAGTTTATTGAAGGTTGCATTGATATCATTAATGAGCAAATGCGTTTACATATTGTAGATGGTATTCAATACAAAAAGATAGGAGATTCTGAATATTACAGTCAGGAACTTTTTGAAAACGAAGAGCTTTTCGGTTACTTAAAAAGCAACCTCAGCGAAAGCGAAAAATCACCTTATGATTACGTAGTCTATGATTCAACCGTAGAGTCAAAACTAGCCAATGATTTTGAGAATAGTGATAATATTCCGGTATACGCAAAACTCCCAAACTGGTTTAAAATTGACACACCATTAGGAACCTACAATCCAGATTGGGCTATCCTCTGGAAAGATGGCGATGATGAGAAGCTATACTTTGTGGTAGAATCCAAAGGAACAACCCTATTCGGTGATTTAAGACCTAAAGAACAAGGTAAAATAGATTGTGGTAAAAAGCATTTCAAAGCTTTAGATACAGAAATGATTGTAGCTGCAAGTATGGAGGATGTAACTAATCAGGCTTTGATGGCGTAATTTGAAACTATGGAAAAACCAGTAAAAGAAATTAAGGAGAATTATGCTAAGTATGAGGAGTTATTAGTGAACACTAAGAACACCTCAACAAAAGTTATAGTTCTTGATGAAATTAAAGGAAATCACAAAAATACCAGAGTTAAAAAAGTGGATGTGGAGCACACTTCCATTCCTGAAACATTGGAATTGATTGTGGAATCTAAGATTGAAAATAAAAAAGATTTTAAATTCAAACTTAGAGCACCTGAATATACTGGCATACCATTTTTTAGATTCGATTCTGATGGTGTAGCACATTACAATCGAATGCCAGATGTAGAATTACCAAAACAAAAAGTTGATACACCTCATTTTCATAAGTATGATGATGGAGGTAGAAACATAGCATACAAAACCGAATCATTAAAAAAAGAGACTGAAAAAGAAGCTTTATTGAATGATATTAGTTTGTGTATGGCTCATTATTGTGATGAGTCTCAGACTTTTTACAATACTGATAAATATGTCGAAATCGTCCAGACTCCACCTACTGAAATGGATTTCGATAGTAATAATGATAACCCAACCGAAGGCGTAGAATATGACTAATCTAGAAAAAATAGTAATGAATGTTCGTCAATGCTTTGACCAATTATGGTCTTTCAAGCTTAGGGGAACAGACACCATAGAAATAAGTACACCATACTCAACTACCACAAGCAAGTTCGTTTCCATATATGTTACTGAAAGAGGTGGTAAGTTTATAGTTTCAGATGGAGGGCTTCTTAACAGTGAAGCGTACGAATCTGAAATTGACTATGAGAACCAATGTCTTCTAAAAATATTATATCATTTTGAGGCGTTTTATGAAGTAAAAAGAACTCAGGATAAAAAAGGCGTAAAGCATTATTACATGACTACTCAGAAAGAAAACCTCATTCCGAATATGGTTTATGAAATGGCTCAGTTTGTTTCTA
This sequence comes from Nonlabens ponticola, assembly GCF_003966335.1. Taxonomy (NCBI): domain Bacteria; kingdom Pseudomonadati; phylum Bacteroidota; class Flavobacteriia; order Flavobacteriales; family Flavobacteriaceae; genus Nonlabens; species Nonlabens ponticola. Next base: position 2,583,919 of record NZ_CP034549.1, read on the forward strand.
TGTGCGCCTCAGCTGCAACAGTTCAATTTGAAGACCCAAAAGAAATAGAAGAAAGGAATAGTTTTAGGACTAAAGCAACTTCTTATATCAGTAGTAACTTCAAGAAGTATGAGCCTAAATTCAGAGCACCTTTAGATAAGGAGGAATTTCGTTCAGTAAGATTTAGTGTATTAATGGAGAGACGAAATAGATTAAACCTTATTAGCTATGTAACAGGTTCTACCGCTGCTAATTTCAGAAATAGCATTGCGAGAGCCAATATGAATTTTGAGATAGCCAGCGCATCTAAATACAATGACTACATTGATAATAAAATAGTACTCGTAAATAATACCGCAGATGGTTTTGTGCTCAAACAGATAGGGAAGCAACTTAACATTTTGGAAGAACATACAGGTCAGGAAGCTGTTCAATGGTCTGAACGTGAGAAGTTATTAGCAGTTTTAAATTAGATTTTATGACACTTAAATCCATTGAAATACGAAATGTAAAAGGAATTGAACACAAGAAATTTGATTTAGATATTGTAGCAAATAAACCCAGCCTTCTTGTAGCTCCCAATGGTTTTGGAAAGAGTTCATTTACTTGTGGATTTAGTTCAATGAATAACGCTCGTATTGTTTTAAAAGATGAGGATAGATTTCGTGGAGATAACAATAATCATCCAATAATAAACATTGTTTATGAAAAAGAAGCTGGTAATATACTGAGCTTGTCAGCTACTCACGAATCAAATACTATCAAAGATGAATTTGATTATTTTACTATAAAAAGTACTTTAAAAGCTAAAGGTTCAGCGTCATTTTATGGTGGAGGTGCTACAGCAAGAATGATTATTGAGACAGTTGTGCTTATTGACACAATACCTCCAAATAGAAACTTTAATAATTATACAGTAACCGAATTGAGGCAAAGATTTGGAGGATGTGGTAGAGTTTTACCAAATCCAAATGTGGTTTTTGCCAATAGATTATTGGTAGAAAGACTTTCAGAAAACTATACAACTTTATCAAGAGGTTTTGGTCAGCAGGTAACCAATCGCATCCAGTTGATTATTGATGAAGTGAATGAACAGAATGGTACTGCTGCTCAATTAAAGAATTGGATAAACGCAAATTGTATTGAAAGACTCAGGGAAATTAATCACCTATCAACATTAGCAGAAATAATCGGAAATTTTGATATTGGTCAGGATAGTGAAGTAGATAACTTTTTATTAGCAATCCAAGTTATTTGGATTTACAATAGGGATGTAGATGCGTTTAAAGCTGCTTGTAAGTATAGTAATTATAGAATGGCGAAAGATGAATTTGATATGAACCTTAGCCATTTTGATTCAACTTGGAAAAATATACGCACAACTCAAGAACAAGGAAGGTTGTTGTTAAAGTTCCCCAGAGCTAATGAAATATCCAATGGGCAGCGTGATATATTATCATTCATAGCTATGCTGTTTAAGGCTAAAATCAAGCTTCGGAAAAATGCTAGTATTCTAATTATAGATGAGGTTTTCGATTATTTAGATGATGCTAATTTAGTTGCAGCTCAATATTACGTCACCAATTTTATTAAGGAGTATAAAGATAAAGGGAGGAAAATATATCCATTGATATTAACTCATTTAAATCCGCTCTATTTTAAAAACTATACTTTCAGTAATCAAAAAACTTATTATTTGGATAAATCATCAATGCAAGTTATTGATAGTATGAGGCGATTAATTGTTAATCGTAATGATGTCAATATTGCAGATGTAGTTTCTTCAAGACTATTGCATTATCACCCAGAAGCTCCTGATAAAAGAGAAGAATTTAGAAACTTGAATATACGTGAGCTTTGGGGTGTTGGAACTACATTTAGAGATTTCACATTTGAGCAAGTACAAAATTATATAGAAAATAATGCCTATGACCCTTTTGCAGTATGCTGCGGAGTTCGTGTAAAAGTAGAAATGCTTACTTATGCTAAAATTGATGATGATAATAATAGAACCGAATTTTTGACAACAAAGAAAACAAGACCAAAATTAGATTTCGCAAAATCAATAGGTATTATATCACCTGAACCCTATTACCTTTTAGCAGTAATTTATAATGAAGGGATGCATTGGAAAAATAATGTTGATAATGTTTCACCAATCGCTTCCAAACTTGAAAATCTCACGATTAAGAAAATTATTTCTGACCTTTTCCAAGCTTAAAACTACAATTTAGTTCTGTTTTTCTTTCAAATTAATTTTATAACAAATCGCTAACTAATGTTTGCAATTTGTTATAAAAACCTGGTTATTTGTACTTTACAATATTTGAAAGGCAAAAAATCAGAATTATGGAAATCGCAAAAATAATTTTAGGACAAATTAAATATCTAGATAAAATGGCACTTATGGCTTGGGGAGCTAGAAACTTTGTAGCACTACCAAAGTCAAAAGAATTTCAAGGTGGTTTACGATTCAAAGTAAATGGTCTTAAACATCAAGGTTGGGTTACTATAGAGCTTACATATTTAGATGAGTACACGGTAACTTTTATTAATGAAGATGTTGAGGTGGTGAAAGTTCGTCACGGTGTTTATTGTGATATGCTTGTAGATGTAATAGACTACATTGAGGGTAAAGAAGCGGCTTAATGAAACAGTTCGTAGCATATTACAGAGTCAGTACGCAAAAGCAAGGGAAATCTGGGCTTGGTCTTCAAGCTCAGAAAAATGCTGTACTTCATCATACTGGAAGCAAAGGTGAAATCATAGGTGAGTTCACCGAAGTTGAAACAGGAACTCGTAAAAAGAAGCGCAAAGAAATCTATAAAGCTATTGATTTAGCTAAAAAAGAAAAAGCTACTCTAGTCGTTGCCAAGTTAGATAGACTTTCGAGAGATGTAGAGTTTACATCGGCTCTCTTTAATGGAGGTATTGATTTTGTTTGTTGTGACAATCCAGAAGCCAATAAACTTACGATTCAATTACTGTCGGTAATTGCAGAACACGAAGCATCGGTCATTTCAACTAGGATTAAAGATGCTCTAAGGGTTAAAAAGGAAAAAATTGCCAGAGGTGACTACACTAATAAGGATGGTTCTCAAATGAAAATGGTAAATGGCAAAGTTCGTTTAGGTAACCCGAACGGCTTTGGTGAGTACCAAAAATTAGGAGTTGAGAAGATTAAAGAGAACGCTAGGAACAATAAGGCTAACATACAAGCCAAAGACATCATTTGTTCTGCTCGTAAAGAGGGCTTAACCTACCAACAAATAGCCGATAAATTAAATAAATTACAATATACAACTAGAACAGGAAAGCAGTTTCACGCCACACAGGTACAAAGATTACATAAAAGGTGTATTTAGATATAACACTTCTATATTTATGAATCTATTTCACCATTCATCACCTGCCTTTACCAAAAGGTATTTGGACATCCGACAAGAGGAGTTGGATGATATTTACATGAGCCTTTAGTACAACTCTATTTGGATGACTGGACATGATAAAACCAAGTCCAGTCATGCATATTAATAATGCAAAGTCTCGCCTATTCGCTACCTACATACCAATTAGACTGTTCTTCGGCTAGAAACAATTCAGCCAGTCTATTTTCGCGTTGTAGGAGTAATAATTCGGCTCGCAATGCTTCATAACGATAATCAGCGTTTTCTTCATATTGAATCCTGATATAGTTTACTAGCAATTCTCTAGTAAAAGGTGTTAAACCTAAATCCATGTACTCTAAATTCTCATTCATAATAGTATTGTTTTAAATTATTATGATGCAAAGAGAACTGTTTAATCTAGGTATAGCTAGGGATTCCCTTGCATTCCCTAGAACTTTGGGAATATTGAGTCTAAACCGTAACTTGCGGAGTATAACAGTGAATTTAGGTTAAGTTACCCTATGGGTTACCCTGTAAAACTGAACCTTTGTAGAGTGCTGTAAACAAGATGTTTAAAGATATTGAGGAAGAACCTTCTTCTCCGCTTAAAGCAAAGCTCGATTTTCAGTAGAAAATCGAGCTTTTGTATTTTAGAAACATCAAGAATTACCGGTTCTTGTAAGTGGATAGAACACAAAAGCCCAGAGATCGCTTGAGCCTGACAAGGCTTGATTGTCACGAGCGTGTGAAACTAGCATCACGCAAGTATTACTTTCTTCTCCACAATGAAAACCCGCAACAAGAGTTGCGGGTTTTGTGTTTAACACGATTACTTGTTCAACACTAGTGTTTAATGACGCAATTGAACGCCAGAGTCATATAACGATCTAAAGTGTTGCGTTCTATAAAAAATTCAACAGCAAGATTGAAATAAGGTCATTCCTTCTCCCAAAAACCCTCGATTTCCTCCAGCGTTTTGCCTTTAGTCTCTGGTAGGAATTTGTAGGTCACAAAAACGATGATGAGAATAAACAGAATAAACAAGAAATAAGGCAGTGAACCGTTCCAGAAGCTGCCATTATTGACCTCGCTACCCATAACAATAGGAAAGGATTGAGACACCGCATAGTTGGCGGCCCATTGCGCGGCAACGGCGACCGACATCGCAACGCTGCGAATATTATTAGGGAACATCTCTGACAACACCACCCAAACCACTGGTCCCATTGACAATGCAAAAGAACCTATAAATACGAGAACACCAATCAAGGAAACTAATCCTACAGCTTGTTGTTGCAAACTAACACCTAACATTAAGAAACCAGCAATCATCCCAAAGGAACCAATATAGATCAGCGGTTTTCTACCCAATTTATCTACTGTAAACATGGCGATAAACGTGAATACTAGATTGACAAATGCTAGCAATATTTGCTGCGCCAGCACATCATCTTTACCAAAACCTAAGGCCTTTTCAAAAATATCAGCGCCGTAATATAATACTGCATTTATCCCTGTAAATTGTTGGAGTACAGACAGTACCGTTCCTATGGCGATGATCCCTAAGATTCCAGCAGACCAGTAATTTATTTTTTCTTTTTTGGTCGATTTATTGATTGATTTTTTGATCTCTTGTAATTCTACAACTGCTAACTCGCTGGGATGGATTTTTTCAAGAATTTGCAATGCATCGTCGTCGTCACCTTTTAGAGTAAGCCATCGCGGGCTTTTTGGTATAAAGAATAACAGGACAAGAAACAACAAACTAGGAATCAACTCTGACCAAAACATGCGTCGCCAGCCTATCGCGATGTTTTCCAGCTCAGATAAGTTTTGCCCGATAAAGTAGGTCGCTAGAAATACTACAAAAAAGCCTATTACAATCGCCAGCTGATAATAAGTTACCATGCGGCCTCGTATGTTTCCAGGTGCAATTTCTGCGATGTACATGGGTGCGTTCATCGATGCGATCCCTATTCCCAATCCACCGATGATTCTAAAAACTACCAGCATTGAGACTGTTTGCGGTAAAAATTCTGGCAACCCAGACCCTAGCGCCGATACTGAAAACAAAATTGCAGACACTATCAGCGATATTTTTCTGCCGTATCGCGTGCTCATAGGTCCGGCGATCACAGCACCTGCAAAACAGCCCAACAAGGCACTGCCCACTACCCAACCTTTCATGGTGTCGCTTAACTCAAAGAATTTGCTCAAGAAAAATTGCGCACCATTGATGACGCCTGTATCATAGCCAAATAAAAAGCCACCTATAGCGGTGACCGCAGCGATAAATAATAAATAGGATTTGTTGGACATGGCTAGTATGGTTTGTTTTAGTTACGCTTTCGCGAAAGCGTAAATCTAATCATCTATTGCTTTATCCTTAGCACACCAGAGCTGGTCTGGTAAACATCGCCTGTCTCCAGACCAGCAGTGGTGGCTGCTGCATCTGTATCTGCTATAGGTAGATTTGAAAAGTTGATTTCAGTTGCTTTGATCTTGCCTTCAACAACAAGTTTTTCATCGATTGCGGCAGTTCCTGTATTGATCCCGACATTACCTCGATCATCAATACGCATTCTTAATCTATTATTTACTGTGCCATCTAGAGAGGTATGAAAATCAATCCTGCCAGGCATGTCACCTGCACCGGTTAGATTATTTGCCATGGAACCCATGCGTATAGCTGCAGCATTTCTATAACTACTACCATCATAACCTTGGGCTTCCATATTATAAAAATTGAAATTAGACTTTCCAGAAACTGGTAAAGGATTTGCTTGCGTGCCAGCGGCACTTCTTATGTGAAATGTGGTAATGTTAGAACCGTAAGAATGAGCATCAAAGTCTGCATCACCACTAAAATTATCATCACCGTGAATCTCAAGTGCCTCGCTAGGCGTGGCAGTTCCTATACCAACATTACCATTTTTTAAAATTGTAAGTGCATTGTTTCTAGTGGTCACCTCACCTACTCTAAAACCATTACCTACGGTAAATAGCCTATCATTCCCTTCATAGGTGGTCGTCGATGTTGGCGTATAATTTGAATTGTAATTTCCTAGTACAGTCTCCACATATGATTTAGCGATCAATCCATTTCCTATCGTGGTTGCATTAACACCACTAGCATTATTAAATGATCCTATGGCTAGTGCATTATTTCCAGAGGCAACATTCGTAAATCCTTGAGCAAAAGAGTATTCTCCAATGGCATCATTCAAACGTCCTTGAGTAAACGATCCTATACCACTGCTTTCATTGGTATTTCCCATGGCAACCGCATTGTCTGCAGCTGCATCATTTGCAATTCCAATGGCAAAAGAATGCTCACCACTTGCTGTATTGGCGCGTCCCATGATCGTGGAATATCTACCAGAGGCTTCACCCAAGTAGCCAAAAGCAGTACTTGACTCACCGCTAGCGAGCGTGCTGCGACCCAATGCAAGCGCATAAGTTCCAGTAGCTCTGGTCAAGCGCCCCATGGCTACAGAACTAGTGCCGCTGGCTGTAGGATTTAAACCAAAGGCAATACTGGTTGTTCCCACATTTACTGCGTCAAAAGTGTCTCCTGTTGCTTGTCCGGCTCTAAAAGCTGCCTTTGACTTATCAAAAAAGAAACGCTTATCATCATCTGTGGTAGAAGTATCGTTGTCTAATTGATCTGACCCAAAAGCAAAATCATCATTCTTTAAGCTGGTAGTATTGTGAACCACACCAGACTGGCTTATAAACTCATTTGACTCTGCAAAAATGAGCTGTATCCATTGTGTACCATCATAATACCAAAACCCAGAAGGATCTTCAGTCTGATAAACTAATAAACCGGTAGCTGGTGTGCTTATCGCTTCACGTTGGGTTTCAGTCATTCTTGGCGCAAGCAATCCTTGACTATCAGATGAGATATCCAGAATAGCAGATGCATCAGGATTAGTCGTGTTGATACCTACTTGAGAGAATGCACAGTGAGAAATCAATAGTGCCACTAATATTAGAAAACGCATGTATCTTGAAGTTAGAAACAACTAATCTACTCTGCAAATGATCAGTAATTGATATTTGTCTTCAATAAATCTTTAATAATCCGATGAAAAACCGATAGTTGATAATTGTTAATTAAAATCGACACCAATGCCTTTGTTAATCAAGGTTTTGCTTGGATTTCATTTATCATATGTTAATCACTTAATGTTAATTTTAAAAACTATTACGCTTTCGCGAAAGCAAAACCAAACTAATATCCTGCGCCTATAAAAACGCTAATCTTAGAATTAAGAATAGAATAACCATCGGAATATCGCTAGCCAAAGTCTAGGTAGTACTTTTATAAAAAGTAAGTTTTTTTATCCAAAACTATATGACCAACAAAGCCGTGTATATCACCACCATAGAATCCAATAGTGGAAAATCCATTGTCTCGCTAGGATTGATGAAATTATTACTGAGTAAGACTGCTAAGGTTGGTTACTTCAGGCCTATCATAGATGATCTGGCTGCTGGCGCGTCTGATAATCATATACAGACTATTGTGAGCCATTTTAATCTTGATCTGGAATTCACCGAAACCTATGCCTACCAACGTAGTGAGGTCATGCGTCTCAAAAACCAAAATCGTGAAGACAAAATAATCACGCGCATCATCGAGAAATATAAGGCGATTGAGGAGCGTTTTGACTATGTCCTTATTGAAGGAACAAGCTTTACCGGTGAAGGCGCGCTTATTGAATTTGACGTCAATTTACTGATTGCAAAAAATCTAGGGGTACCAGCCATTATTCTTGCGAGTGCCACTGGAAAAACGACCGAAGAATTGGTCGGTGCCTTGCAACTGGCCTACGACTCGTTTCATGATAAAGGTGTTGAAGTGCTGTCTCTTATTGCCAATAAGGTGCAAGCAAATGACGCGGATGACGTTATTAAAAAGCTCAAGTATCATTTACCCAATGACGTCATCATCAATGCCATACCGCTCAACCCTATTCTGGCCAATCCGTCGATCAAGGAAATCGTTGAGGCGCTTGATGCCACGGTACTTTTTGGCAAGGATTACCTCAATAATCAGGCTGGATATTTTAGTGTTGGTGCAATGCAGTTACGCAACTATTTGACGCATCTTAAAGAAAATGGCTTGGTCATCACGCCAGGCGATCGAGCAGACATTATACTGGGTGCTTTACAGGCAAATATTTCGGCAAATTACCCTGCAATCTCAGGAATTGTATTGACTGGTGGTCTGCGACCTGAGGAATCTATCATCAAACTCATAGAAGGACTGGTAGATGTTGTCCCGATACTATCCGTGCAAGGCGGCACCTATGCAGTGACCAATCATATAGGTGACATAAAATCACAGATATATGCAGAGAATACGCAGAAAATCACAACGTCCATATCAGACTTTGAGCAGCATGTCAATGTAGATGCGTTGCTGGAGCGGTTGATCACCTTTAAGACAGATGCCATAACGCCGCGTATGTTTCAATACAACCTGCTTAAGAAGGCAACGGCGCACAAAAAACACATCGTCCTGCCAGAAGGTATGGATGAGCGCATCTTGCGCGCTACCAAGCAGCTTACCGATATTAATGCTGTAGACATCACGCTACTGGGTGATAAAAAACAGATCGCCGACAAGGTGGCACTGATGGATCTACAGCTGGATCTCAGTAAGATATCTATTATCGATCCTGTGAAGAGCGATGATTTTGAAGCTTTCGCGAAAGCGTTATACGAACTAAGAAAGCACAAAAATGTAAACCTTGCAATGGCACGAGATCTCATGGAAGATGTCTCTTACTACGGCACCATGATGGTATTTCAAGGAAAAGCAGACGGCATGGTATCGGGTGCGGTTCACACCACGCAACATACCATAAGGCCTGCCTTGCAATTCATCAAGACGCGACCTGGCGCCAGCATCGTTTCATCGGTATTTTTTATGTGTCTTGAAGATCGCGTGTCCGTTTATGGTGACTGTGCCATCAATCCTAATCCTACTGCATCACAACTTGCGGAAATCGCCATATCGAGTGCTGCGACTAGTAGAGCTTTTGACATTGATCCAAAAATCGCCATGCTTTCATACTCTTCTGGATCATCAGGCGTGGGCGAAGATGTAGAGCGTGTACGCGAGGCAACCCAGTTGGTAAAACAACAAGCACCAGACCTTAAGGTCGAAGGACCAATCCAATACGACGCTGCGGTTGATTTGAAAGTAGGAAAAGCCAAAATGCCTGAAAGCGAGGTCGCAGGACAGGCAAACGTGTTTATTTTCCCTGATTTAAATACTGGAAACAATACCTACAAAGCGGTGCAACGCGAGACAAAAGCTCTTGCCATAGGTCCAATTATTCAAGGATTGAACAAGCCAGTCAATGACCTAAGTCGTGGATGTACAGTAGATGATATTTTTAATACCGTGATTGTGACATCCATTCAAGCACAGGACGATTCCTTTTAATTCCTACTCATGAAAATTCTCGTACTCAACGCTGGTAGCTCATCGATAAAGTTTCAATTACTGGATATGACAGATACAACAGTTATCGCCAGTGGAATAGTAGAACGCATTGGGCAAACTGATGCGATCACTTCTTTTGAAATAGGAAAGAATGAGCATCGCTCAGTTATGGCTATTGCAAATCATAAAGAAGCTTTACAACAGGTGGTTCATCTTTTATTGGATCCTGAAAAAGGCGTGGTAGGTAATGTGGACGACATCACAGCGGTAGGTCATCGTGTCGTTCATGGCGGCAATGAGTTTACTGACACAACATTAATTGATGAAAACGTAAAACATAAAATCGGCGAATTTGCCTCACTGGCACCGCTTCATAATCCACATAATCTGGAAGGTATTGAGGTGGCGACATCGCTCTTTCCCAACGCAAGACAAGTAGCGGTTTTTGACACGGCATTTCATCAAACGATTCCTGTAAAAGCAAGCAAGTACGCATTGCCAAGTGAGTTGTTTGATGAACATCATATTCAGCTATATGGTTTTCATGGTACGAGCCATAAATATGTATCTCAACAAGCCATTGATTACCTCAAGTTGAAAAAATCAAAAATTATCTCGATTCATTTAGGTAATGGTTGCAGCATGACGGCCATTGAGAATGGAAAGAGTATTGATCATAGTCTAGGTTTTGCGCCATCTAATGGTTTGATTATGGGCTCACGTAGTGGCGATATTGATCATGCTATTATCTTTCATCTGGTCAACAAACTAGGGTATCAGTTGGAAGATGTGGAGCGAATGATCAGCAAAGAAAGTGGTATGCTAGGATTAACAGGTTTCAGTGATTTGCGTGAGATCCAGCAGGCCGCGAGCGATGGCGATAAAAATTGCCAACTAGCCTTAGAAATGAATGCCTACCGCATCAAGAAATACATAGGATCTTACACTGCTGCCATGAATGGGGTTGATGTAATCATTTTCACTGCAGGAATCGGTGAGAATTCAAGCTTGCTGCGAGCGATGGTTTGTGCAGATATGAATTATTTGGGAATCTCAATGGATGCAAAAGCCAATAAGCAGCGATCTGATGAGCTTTTTGAGATTCAAAGTGGTATTTCTCAAGTCAAGATTCTCGTTATTCCAACCAATGAGGAATTGGAAATTGCAAATCAAGTAAAGACTTTATTAGAGCAATAATATTCTTTGAATCTAAAATTTATTTTTTTGACGCCTACAAGTGTGCATCGATTGAAACTACTTAAGAAATTGTGACCAAATATTTATATTGCTTGAAATAACAAAACTTCAACTTTTGAAACTCAAATACAGTCGAGTAGCCTTTTTCACATTTGTCTACCTCATCACCTTTCTTTGGTCAAACGCTCAATCCTTTAGCGGCACCATTTTTTCTGAAAGGAACATTATTGCAAAGAATGATCAGGTAAATATCGATTCGATTCAAAATTCAAGGCTGGGCAGTTATTCACAATATAAGATCACAGATGGCTATTATAAATCAACTTATCTTGATCAGGATACAATCCCTACATATTCTTATACCTTTTTCAAAGAGGATTTCAAAATGTATGACGATCAATCCAACCGCGATTTCATCACTTATAGAGATGCGAGAGAATCAATATCATCACCCAAGCTCAAAATCTACAGAGATAGCGTCAAACAAATACTAGGATATAATTGCTATAAAATTGTGAAGTACTATGATAAGTTCACAGTGACCAGTTATGTAGCACCTTCCTTGAGTGTGTCCTTTAAATCATTTAAAGGACATAAGCTATCTGGCTGGTACACTACCTTAAAGAAGACTCAAGGCGCGATGGTTCTACAAAGCACAACAGAATATGAAGATTACATAGAGACAAGTACTGCAACTCAAGTGATTGAACAGCAATTATCTAAAAGAGATTTTACTCTACCTGACGATAAGCCTATCGCCCACAAATTTGAGCAGGTAAGTGAAAGTCCGGAACTATTACCAATTACAGAAGCGCAAAAATGGTTGTATCTCAAATTATTAGAGAAGAGCAAAGCGCAATTGAAATCAGGTGAATCTTACAAATCCGTGGTAAGCATCATGATTGATAACAGTGGTGATGTAGTGGACATGAATAAAATTGAGCTGGGCAAACCAGCACTGGACGACCTAGCTGTCGAGATCATGAAAAAATGTAAGTTTAAATTTAAACCTGCAGTGAAAGATGGTGCACCAGTCAATTACTTCTCTTATTTTCCAATAACGTTTAGTTCTAGTAATTTTTCGAATAATTAGTTTGCCGCAATATTTAATGAGCTAAAAGTTGACAGGCCTAATGCTAGATCTTAAAAAGACGCTATTAAGGTTTCTTTACACGTTAAAGCATGTTAATCAAAAGATAGATACGGCATATACATCCTATCTTGAAAATAAAAATCATGAAAGCACAAGAAGGAAAATCAGAAAAAGAAGTACGCAAGGCATCTATTGAAAAGAAAATGGCTCACGATGCTGAAGCCAAAGAAGAACTCAAAAAAGGTTCTGGTGGTTATGGCTCTCGTGATTACAAAAATAATGCTGAGGAAGAATAGTTACCTTATCTGCAAAACATCAAATCCCAACGTATGACGTTGGGATTTTTGTTTATCCAGCATTTTCAAAGGCTTGTAACGCTTGCTGATAATGATTCTCTAATTGTTCAAGTGTTATATAACCTCTCGCGATAGGCGCAGCACTATTTTCTTGTAAAAGAAATACGGTAGGAAATCCAGTGACTTGTAATTGAGAGCTGATAGCAAAGTCTTGTTTCGCCTTTTCTAGGTACTTATCGTCAGTCATTTTTTGTTCAAACTCCTTGGCATCAATGCCAACGACTTCTGCTAACTCTACATAGGTCTGCGTTTCTAACGGCTTTTTGCCATGATAGTAAATGGCCTTTTGTATATCTGACGCAAAGGACAGTTGCTGTTCCGGTTTGTATTCTCTAAAAATTGTCATCGCAATGGCTGCTGGTAAACTGGTGAAAATTGCACTGCCATCAGCTAGCGTACCATCTAGAAAATCTTTACCAAATTTTACTCCAGATCGTTGCTCTACATCCTTGTATGCAGTAGAGATGTAAGCCGCGACCTCACCTATGGGTCCTACTCGATCGCCCGTGATCATGCCACCAGAAATGACCTCGCATTCAAGACCTTTATCTTTCACAAACTGCTCAATTACAGGTGAGAAACCGTAGCACCAACCGCATAGGGCGTCATATATGTATAGTAATTTCATGTGTTTGTGTGTTATATTTTTAGCTCAGTTTTTCCTAGTTGGCTTTGAAATTAAACCATCTATAGATAAGATTAAAGGCATTAGATATAACAAATAAGTATTACCTGCTTGTACCTGTGCTCTGGTATTTTATTTCTTTAATTAGAATGAGTTTCAGTCTGCTATGAGGAAAGGTTTTAGTTATACCGCACTTTGGTCCTGTAAGATCCTTTGCCTTCTGATAGGCACTTATATTCTCAAGCTTGATTTGATAAGCACTTTACATATAAAAAAATACTTATGCCTTGTTTCCTTTGCTTGCTCACTATCTCGCTTTCGCGAAAGCGTAATTATTAAAACATCGCTCAACATGAGCAACTGACTACTATTCTTGAGCCTTAATGCAAAGATCAACTCGTAATGCTTACCCTACTTAAAAGATTCATTAAAGGCTACTTATCCCAATACTTATGGAAGAATTCCTCTTGATAGGTTTTGGAGAGTTTGAGTCGATGATCCTTGATTTGAATCATGCCTTTCTCAATCTTCTCAATGCCATCAGGATTGACGGCAATACTGCGATTGATGCGTGCCAGTCTATTTTCAGGAAACATTTCTATCAAGGCCTGTAGCGATGATCGTACAACGACGGTCTCATCAATTAAGTGCAACTCTACATAGACATGATCTGCCTGGACATAGCACAAATGAGCTAAATCTATTTGATACACACTCGAACCTATCGTGAATGAGAAAAGCGTTGACTCATCGCTCTCGTTGGCAAAATAGATATCAATATTTGCCGTGAGTGTTGCCTGGTCTATCGGTTTTGCTAAATAGCCAATGGGTTTAACCTGCTTTAATTTACTCAATGTCGCAGGATCTGTGTAACTGGTAAGAAAAATAAATGGGATATGATAATTCTTCTTAATCGTTGCGGCGAGGTCAATGCCGTTTTTCTCATCAGATAAATTGACGTCCAACAACACTAGGTCTACTTTATTTTCTTCTAATGTCTCTAGGGCTTCCTCATAATCAATAGCGATCATGACATCAGTATAACCATGCTTGCGCAGCATTTTCTCTATACCATTGGCAATCATCACCTCATCCTCTACTATCAAAATACTCTTCATCACCTAAAACTTTTTTTCTTGAGACGTATCACAAAAGAGGATTGTTCTCGCTGCACTTTTCCCTTCAATTGTCTAGCCATACTGCGCACTATAAATAGTCCTAGATGATCTTCTGACTGTTTCTCCAAAAACTCGACACCATTATCGCGGTAAGTCAATACCACGTACTCCTCAAAATCTGTGACGGTGACATGGATCTTGAGTTTATTGTCAATGGGCTGGGCGTGTTTTAAAGAATTGGTTATAAGCTCATTCATAATGATGCCTAAAGGTAAGGCAGTTTGAGCATTGACTTCAAAATCCTCAAAATCCGTACTGGACTGTACTTTCTTATTGCTCATTTGCAATAAGGCATCTATCATGTCGTCTAGATAGGATTTTATTTTAACGGTATCACCAGAGGCAACATCAGTACGATGAATCAACCGCTCGTGAACGATGGACATGGCTTGTATCCTATTGTTCAATCCTGTTAAGTTGCGTGTTGTCTCTTGTTGGGTTGCCTCATCGATCTGGAAACCAATCAGGCTCTGAATGAAGGCAAGATTATTTTTAACGCGGTGATTGACTTCTTTAAGCAAAAAATCCTTGCGCTTAATTGTTTTAGAGAGGTCGAGATTGATAGCAGATATACTATCATTTTGTTCCTTTATTTTATTGTTCTTGCGATAAATCCAGAAAAGAAACAATCCTGTAAGCAATAAGAATATAATTAAGAAACCCAACAGCAGCAACAAACGATTAAAAGATCGATCTCTATCGTCTAATTGTTCCTGTAGTTTTTGATTCCGTAACACGGTTTCTTCTACCGCAAATTGATATTCTAATTCTTTAGTTCTAATGTCACGCGCGCGCTGTTTGTACTCGTCATCGCTTAACTTATAGAGCTTATAACTCTCTAAAGCCTGTTGCTGCATTCCTAATTGTTCCTCGATCTCACTCTGCTGTTTATAAACAGATGACATCACATAACTTTGACCAAAAGTGTATTCCTTATTAATGGAATCATTGTATGTGCGAGCCATCTCAACCTGATCATCCATCATGTATGAAGATGCCAATAGATAGTACATATTTCTTATTCCTTGCTCGTCTCCATGTCGTTTATATTCTTGTAAGCTTTTTGTAAAATATTCACGCATCTTCTGTACGGAATCTGATGGTGTTATAAGTCCTAATACCAATAAGGAGGTTGCGGTAACATTCTTGTAGTCAAACTGCTTTCCATAATTAAACGCTCCCATGGCCAGACGACGTGCCTCATTATGTCGGTCATTGACTCGATACCAGGATGCTGATCGGTATAGAAACTCACCATAATCTTCATTTCTATCCAACTCGCCGTTTTCATAGATACGTTCAACACGATTGAGATCTTTTTTACTTAGAACCATCTCCTCTTGAATCTCATACACTAGTGCTCGTTGAAGCAACACCTTAACCTGTTGTTCAGGCTCGATGGTCGATTTTTCTAATAGCTCAATCGAGAGTAAAATGGCCTCATCATAAAGCGCGACATCGACCAGCAATTTTAGCTTTAGGATTTTGAGATCTGTTTTGGCTAGCTGGAATGATTTATCCTGCAATAATGCATTGATACTATCAATGGCTATACTTCTATCAATGGTTAGAGACAAACTATCTATTACCTTGACTTGAGAAATCAGTGGATCTTCTGGTAATATGGCTGTTTTATCTTGACCTATTGCTTTAAAGCAAGACCACAATAGCAAAAAACTCAAAATCGTAGGAAAGACTTTCATCAATTCCAAATATAAGCCCAACTAGCATAAGTAATTAGTATGATTTAAAATGGGAAAAGATCACTCACGTTGTAAGAAATCAAGTAATTAAATACTTCAACAACGTTTGAATACGCTTTTAAGAACAAAAAACCATAGGTTAAGAACATATAAGTTATAGCACTCCTTATTTGCTTTACATTTATACCTCAATAAAGATTTAACTGAAAAGAGTTGAAGATTTTTGAAAATTCATTGCAGAGATGACATTTTCATTTTTAGGGTAGTAATAGTACGTAAGGGACCTTTAACGAGGTGTATTATTACAACATTTTTAGGGGTCTAGCATGCTAGACCCTTTTTTATGCCATAAAAAAAAGACCGCTCGATGGCGGTCTTTTTATTTATAATATAAATATCCTATTGAAGATCCTCTAGTTTCTTAACGGTGCTCAAACTGTTTTCAACTTGTTTCCATTGATTTTCAAGAATTGGAACAACTTCTGCCAGCAAGGTTTCTGATTTAAGGATTTCCTTGTATTCATCTACGCTAGCTTTTTCACCTCTAATACATTCCTCAAGGATGCTTTCCTCATTATCGCTTGAAAATGCTGCCTTGATATCCATCCATGATCTATGCAAATCGCCTGCAGTTGATCCTGTAGTTGATGGCTCTTCATTGAGTTGATGTAATTGTTGATGAAGCTCGGTAGCAAAATGGCTACGTTGTGCAGCGCGTTGTTTGAAATATTCTTTCAATCGATCATTATCTACTTTCTCAATGGCATGTTTGAAGCCTTTCTCGGCATCATAGCTTTTTTCTAGAAGCTCATTCAATTTTGATACGGTCGTATCGTGAATCAATTCATGTGCTTCTTCTCTTGTCGTTTTCATGTTTTTCTTTTCAAGATACTAGTAGATGAGCTGTTGAATTACCAATACTATTGTAATTCACA
Source organism: Nonlabens ponticola (assembly GCF_003966335.1). Lineage (NCBI taxonomy): Bacteria > Pseudomonadati > Bacteroidota > Flavobacteriia > Flavobacteriales > Flavobacteriaceae > Nonlabens > Nonlabens ponticola. Next base: position 2,600,837 of record NZ_CP034549.1, read on the forward strand.
GCGGTTTAACATCGACTACTTTTAAAACGAATTAATTGGATTAATTCCTAATTGAATGTAGGAATATTTCCCAATAGCGTTTAAATTTGCACATGCCCTTATCAGAAAATCAGATATACTCTATTGTTGATGTAGAAACCACCGGCAAAGGTTTAGGCGGCAATCGCATTACAGAGATTTGCATCGTGCGCATGCAAGGAAATCGAGAGGTAGATAAATTTATCAGCCTAGTAAATCCAGACCAGCCTATTCCTAGCTATATCACACATTTAACTGGCATAGACGACCATACCGTCGCTGACGCACCTTTTTTTGAAGACATCGCAAGCCAAATACTAAATTTTCTATCAGATGCCATATTTGTCGCGCACAACGTGGGATTTGACTACAATGTAATTCGCAATGAATTCAAACGGTTGAATATAGAATGGAGCAGTAAAAGATTGTGTACTGTTCGGCTTTCGCGAAAGCTAATACCCAACCTTCCATCCTACAGTCTAGGAAGATTGTGCTCCTCATTGTCAATACCGCTAGATAATCGTCACCGCGCTGAAGGTGATACAGATGCCACAGTAATCCTGTTCCAACGACTGTTATCTCTTGATGAAGACGAGGACGTCATGGAATCATTTCTCAACGCACGCAGCAAGGAAAGCACCTTGCCACCTAACGTGCCCAAAGAGCAATTTGCAGCATTGCCATCATCGCCAGGAATTTATTTATTCAAGGATAAAGCCAATAAAGTGATTTATGTAGGTAAGGCTATTAATATCAAGAAACGAGTTCTCTCACATTTTTACACTAAAAAGAGTAAGTCCTATCTCATGGGACAAGAGATATATAATATTGATTATGAAGTAACGGGTAATGAACTCGTTGCGTTGCTACTCGAGGCCGACATGATACGCCACTACTATCCTAAGTTTAACAGCGCACAGAAAAAATCTCGTAAGACCTACCAAATCATTAGCTACAAAAACCAGCGTGGTGTCATACAACTGGCTATCGCTGTATCAAAATCCTTTGACTACAGTGTGATTACTTTCTACAATCGCGCACAAGCGGTAGAAAAGCTAGAGCAGTTATGTGAAGATTTCAACCTATGTCCCAGATATTGTTCCTTGCAAATGACTACTGGTCGTTGCACGCACTACAAATTACGTAATTGTGAAGGCATCTGTGATCACGAGGAAACAGTAGAGCATTACAATGTTAAAGTAGAAAAGGCTATTGAATCACTACACGAGGACAAGCCTACTTATATTATCAAGGAAAATGGCCGTAGCAAGGACGAGAATTGTTTTGTGCTTGTAAATGAAGGTAGGTATCAAGGCTACGGCTATGTCGCTAATGATATTGCAGTAAGCAGCGTGGATGTTTGTGAGACATATATTGAGCGCAAACAAACCAATTATCACACCAATCAAATACTCAATAGCTACATACGCAAGAAAGATCTTGCGGTCCCTAGAGTGGCGTGATGGGTGAAGAGATACAGGTTCTCTAGGTCTTCAACTTTTTCTTTCTAGCCGCTGGGAATAGAATGTTATTTAAAATCAACCGGTAACCTGGTGAGTTAGGGTGCAAACTCAATTCCGTAGGTGGATCTCCTACTCTGTGTTGATAATCTTCTGGATCATGGCCACCATAAAAAGTAAAGAATCCTTTACCGCGAATACCGTGAACGTATCGAGCTTCTCTATTGCTTTTATTTTCTCCTAGAACCAATACATTTTTCTTGACTTGATTGCGATCATAGCTGGTTGTTTGACCCATGAATCCTTTTACTAGACTGGTATGATTTTGATTGAGCATGGTTGGTATAGGATCCCATTTGGCACTAAAATCCATAAGGGAAAAATAATCCAGCTCCTTTTTGATCCTACGCTTACGTGTCATATCGATCGAGCTAAACTCATAGGTCATAGGCGAGCGTTCCAGTAAGAAGTCTGTAAAGGCAAACGTGCGTGTGTAATCAATCTTATTCTGGTAATCTGCTTGAGAAGGATCGCCGTCAAACATAGGTTCTGCTATATCAACACCTTCGGCAGCAAGAGCTATGTCAAAACTATCGGTTGCACTGCACATGGCAAACATGAAACCACCACCGATGACGTAATCACGTATCTTAAGAGCAACAGCTAGTTTTTCTTCGCTTACCTTGTTGTAACCTAGCTCGGCAGCCAGATTTTCTGCATTTTGCTTTTCCTCTATATACCATGGCGCTGCGCGGTACATACGGTAAAACTTACCATATTGACCTGTAAAATCCTCATGATGCAGGTGTAGCCAGTCATATAATAACAATTCATCAGCTAGCACTTCCTTATCATAGATCTTTTCGTATGGAATTTCTGCATATGTGAGCACCATCGTTACTGCGTCATCCCATGGAGATTTTCCTGATGGTGTGTAAACCGCAATTTTTGGAGCCTTTTCCAGCAATACTTCTTGCATATTTTGTGATGGGCTAGCGATAAGATCCAATAAGCTGCTCACTTCACTTTCAGATTTTGGCTCATAGCTTACTCCACGTATCACTAATTCTTTTTGAAATTCTGGAGTGTCTGAAATAAGGAAGGAACCACCGCGATAGTTGAGAAGCCACTTTACCTTAGTTCCTTTTTCTAGAATCCAATAGGAAATCCCATAAGCCTTGAGGTGATCCTTCTGGGTTTCTGCATCCATTGGGATCAATAGATATTGTGCACTCATGCTACCTGCACCACACAAGGAGATTAGCAAAAACAAAAAGCTGCGAAATAGGTTTCTCATATACGTGTACGATAAAATGGAGCCTGTGACCCTAAAGATACTTTAGGATTACAACTTTTGTACCGTTATAGGAACAGGTAGATCTAGAAGTCCAACCCATCATCTTCCATGTCGTCCGGTGCGCCAAAGGCTTCACCTGGAGTTGGGAATGCTGGTGCATCTGGTTTAAAAGTATCGTCGTTTGCTGCACTGTTCATCTTACTACCAAATTCATCTGGAGTCGTAAAGAATGTATCCATATTATCAAACTTACCATACTTACCAATAAACTTGAGACGTATGTTGTCAGTGGCTCCATTACGGTGTTTAGCAACAATAAAATCTGCTTGATCCTTAGTTGGTGATCCATCGTCATCATCCCATTCATCAAGACCGTAATATTCTGGTCTATAAATAAAGGAAACAATATCTGCATCTTGCTCAATCGCTCCAGATTCACGCAGGTCACTCAATAATGGTCGTTTGCTACCACCACGAGTCTCTACAGCACGAGATAATTGCGAAAGCGCTATTACTGGAACTTCTAGTTCCTTGGCAAGTGCTTTGAGGTTACGCGAGATGGTAGAAATTTCTTGCTCACGATTACCACCTTTATTACCAGTTTGTGCCGTCATGAGCTGCAAGTAATCAATCATGATCAATTTGATGCCGTGTTGGGAAGCTAGACGACGACATTTGGCTCGCAAGTCAAATATGGATAACGATGGTGTATCATCAATAAAAATAGGAGCACGCTCTAGATCCTTTACCTTAACGTTGAGCTGTTCCCATTCATAGGGTTCTAGTTTTCCCGTACGTAATTTGTCCGATGGTAGTCCAGTTTCAGAAGAGATCAAACGCGTAATCAATTGTACACTACTCATCTCAAGAGAGAAAAAGGCAACAGGAATGTTACTTCCTACAGCAATATTACGTGCCATGGATAATGTAAATGCGGTTTTACCCATACCAGGACGAGCTGCAACGATTATCAAATCACTAGGCTGCCAGCCGCTGGTAAGTCTGTCTAGATCTGTAAATCCTGTTGGAATACCACTCAATCCATCACGATTGGCAATTTCCTCAATGCGTTGTTTTGCTTGACGCACGAGATCCATGGCAGTCTCTGTACTCTTGCGTATGTTTCCTTGGGTTACTTCATAGAGCTTAGTTTCTGCCTTATCAAGCAGGTCAAAAACATCGGTAGATTCTTCATAAGAATCATTGATAATTTCAGTCGATAGTTTGATCAAACTGCGTTGGATAAACTTTTGCAAGATGATTCTCGCATGGTACTCGATGTGAGCGGTTGAGCTTACCAATTGGGATAATTGTACCAGATAATGATCACCGCCAACGCTCTCTAATTTACCATCCTTGCGCAATTGTGCCGAAACGGTTAATAAGTCCACTGGACTACCGCTTTTGAACAAAATATCTATCGCATCAAAAATCGATTGATGTGCCTTGTGATAAAAAGCACCTGGAGTAAGTAAGTCGATCACCTCATCAACACCTTTACCATCAATCATCAACGCGCCTATCACAACACGCTCTAGATCAACTGCTTGAGGTGGTATCTTACCTTTCTCAAGAGGAATGACGGGACTATTTGTTTTGATTGATATGCCTTGTTCTTTAACTTTTTCCATAGGATTCAAAAGTAATGGGAATAGATCATTTATTAAGATTTCCTTATCATGAGACGATCAACAATCGTGCTCTTTTTAATGTTCATAATATGTTGAAAGCGTCACCTAAAAAATTCATTACTTGAGCTATCACTATAGCAGAATCAAATCAGTTTTCAGATTAGCCAGCTAATTCTGTTCACTTCTTTTTACCATAAAAAAATCCTCGCTATGCGAGGATTTTTTTCAACTGATTAATCAGTTTTTTATCCTTTAAAAACACCCATTTTAGAATACTTGTCCATACGTTGTTTTACCAACTCTTTGGGTGACAAATCTTTTAGTTCATCGTGTAATCTATGGATACATTTTGCTACGGATACAAAAATCTCTTCACGATTCTTGTGCGCACCACCTTCTGGCTCGTCAAGAATCTCATCAACTAGTTTCAGCTTTTTCATGTCCTTACCAGTAAGCTTGAGAGCATCTGCAGCGGTTTCCTTGTGTTCCCAGCTTCTCCATAGAATGGAAGAGCAAGACTCTGGTGAGATTACACTATACCATGTATTTTCCAGCATCACCACCCTATCGCCTACACCTATTCCCAATGCACCACCACTGGCACCTTCACCTATGATCATCACGATGATAGGCACTTTAAGGCGTGTCATTTCTAGGATATTGCGAGCAATCGCCTCACCTTGACCGCGCTCTTCAGCCTCTAACCCAGGAAACGCACCTGGCGTATCAATTAAGGTAACGACCGGCACGCCAAATTTCTCTGCGCTCTTCATAAGACGCAGCGCCTTGCGGTAACCTTCAGGATTTGACATCCCAAAGTTGCGGTACTGACGTGTCTTTGTATTAAAACCCTTTTGCTGACCTATAAACATGTAGGTTTGATCACCTATTTTTCCCAGACCGCCTATCATCGCCTTATCGTCCGCAACGTTGCGGTCACCGTGCAATTCTAGCCATGTTTCGCCACATATGTTCTTGATATAATCCAGCGTGTAGGGACGATCTGGATGCCTTGACATTTGCACACGCTGCCATGGCGTCAAGTTAGAATATATGTTCTTGCGCGTCGCTTTGAGCTTTTTCTCTAATTGTTTGATGGTTGCAGACACATTTACATCGCTGTCTTCACCAATCAATAACGTTTGCTGGTACTTGTCTTCCAGCTCCTTGATGGGTAGTTCAAAATCTAGGTATTCCATAAAATTTGTTCCAATTGGGGAAACAAATATAACAAAACATCAGGCTGCACTTGCAGGTGAGTTGCCCGCTTATTAACAAGACTTTCTTGAGAGGATCTGTTGGTGAGAATTTTGCTTTCGCGAAAGCGTAATCCCAACAACCATATGATCCAGTAACCATTGTTATTGCAACACCACGGCAGTTGCAAGCATGCTACATCGTTGCCTGCTAAGGTTGTATTTGTGTGGCGGCACCACGTTTCTTACCCAATCGAGTCTTGACGATACCATTAAGAATTATGACTGCAAGAATAATAGCTGCACCGACGTAAAATTGCGGCGTCATCTGCTCTGCAGTACCAAAAACTAGAAACGCCAGAACAATCCCATAAATAGGCTCTAGATTGATGGTGAGCATGACCGTGTAGGCGCTCAAATATTTCATAACCTTGACGCTGGCGATGAATGCATATGCCGTACAAGCAGAGGCAAGAATCCCAATCCACAACCAATCCATTTGAGTAAGCTGGCTAGGCATGACAAAATCTGTAGGAACTATGACAAAATATAACGACAAGAACAGCACACCGCTTGCCAACTCATAAAAACTGATAGTCGATGGTGGATGAACCTTTGCCCACTTGACATTCATGATTGAAAATATGGCACTAAGCAATGCCGCGCTCAAACCTAGTATCATGCCCATAACATACTGCGTCTCTACCTGAAAAATGTAGTAGAGCGCACCGATGATGATCAAACCAAAGATGAGTTCATAGCCTACAAACTTTTTAGAAGTAAAAAGTGGTTCCAGCAAGGCTGTAAAAAATGCGCCGGTACTACACATTGCTAAGGTTACAGACACATTGCTTGCTTTAATAGCTCCAAAAAACGTAACCCAATGTAAGGCAATCACGATACCTGCCAGAATAAATCCAATGATACGTTTTCTAGGGAGCGCATTAGCGCCTGTAAGCTGTAAGGGTATTCCCATCACTTTCATATAGATAAAAATCAATGGTACTGCCAGACTCATGCGCCACCAGACGAGTGGTATACTTTCTATGCTAATGAGAGCGCCCAACACCGCGGTAAAACCCCAGATAAAGACAATGAAATGTAGATGTATGTAATTGAGTAGCCTAGCGTCGCGCATTGCGTAAAAGGAATATAGCAACGATGGCAAAAAATATGTTAGGCGTCCACACGGCAATGAGTGGTGAGAAAGTACTTTTCTCTGCAATGGTACCAAAAACCTTATCCATAAACATGTAGGTCATGGCGATAACGATACCTATCGCTAGGTTCACGCCCATGCCACCACGCTTTTTAATGGAGGAAACCGCTACCGCAATGATGGTAAAAATGAACGCACTTATGGGTATGGTTATGCGCTTGTATTTTTCTACATAGTATATATTCATGTTGGCATTACCACGACGTTCTTCCTGCTCTATAAAATCGTTGAGTTCTGTAAATGACTTGACTTCTGCAGCATAGGATACTGGCGTGAGTTCTCCTATCTCAAAATCAAATAATGTGTCAAATCTGGATTTTTTTGTAATGATCTCGCTGTTGTCAAGGATCACTCTTTTTTTATATTGGCTCAACGTATAGGTACTATCCTTGAAAGTGATGCGAGACGCATAGATCTTATGCTTAAGAACATTGTCTTCAAAATGCTCTAGTGTAAAGTCATAACCTAGCTTACGTGATGGCTGGTAATTACTCACGTAGACGTACTCGTTGTCATTGATTTGCCTAAAAACATTAGTGGATTGAATCTCACTATTACGCTTAAAGTATTTGTATTGGAACTCATTAAAACCTTCTGCAGCTTTAGGGACAAACACAGCACTCAATAATAATGCAGTGACACAAACTAGCGTTGCTCCTATTATATAAGGTCTCAAAAATCGGTTGAATGATACTCCCGAACTTAAAAAGGCAATTACCTCGGTATTATTAGCCAGTTTTGAGGTAAAAAACATGGTCGATATAAACAGGAATATCGGGAATAGGAAATTGGTGAAGTACATGGTAAAATCACCCAAATAAATAAGTGTCTCGCCTAATGGCGCATCCTTAGCAATGATCTTACCTATCTTTTCGGCAATGTGTACTGTTACCATTATTGGTAAAAATAATAGCAACAACAGCGCAAAACTACCCAGGTATCTCTTTAATATGTAGCGATCAAGAATACTTAACACTATAATCTATTGTCCATTTGTTTGACCATTTTTTCTTTCCATGTAGCAAAATCTCCTGCGAGAATGTGTTTTCTTGCTTCACGCATCAACCATAAATAAAACGCCAGATTGTGTATCGTGCATATTTGACGACCCAACATTTCATTGACGGTAAATAAGTGACGCACGTACGACTTTGAATACTCAGTATCTACCCAAGCATATCCTGCATCATCAAGCGGACTGAAATCTGCTTCCCACTTTTTATTTTTAATGTTAATACTACCGTTTGCTGTGAAAATCATCCCATTACGGCCATTTCTTGTAGGCATTACACAATCAAACATATCTACACCTAACGCAACATTCTCTAATAAATTGATTGGTGTGCCTACACCCATAAGATATCTAGGTTTCTCATTAGGTAAGACTGCGGTTACAACCTCAGTCATGGCATACATTTCTTCGGCTGGTTCACCAACTGATAAACCACCGATTGCATTTGCAGGTAGATCGCAATTTGCAACAAACTCTGCACTTTGCACTCTCAGGTCTTTATAGGTGCTTCCCTGGATAATAGGAAATAAGGTTTGCTTGAAACCATATCGATCAGGAGTATTATTGAAATGCTCAATACACCTCTTTAACCATCGATGCGTCATGTGCATACTGCGTCTCGCATAATTATATTCACATGGATAAGGTGTACACTCATCAAAGGCCATAATGATATCTGCACCTATACTGCGCTGTATATCCATAGCACGCTCTGGCGTGAAAAAGTGATAACTACCGTCGATGTGAGATTTAAACTTGACGCCTTCTTCCTTGATCTTTCTATTGGCACTCAAGGAATATACTTGGTAACCACCTGAGTCTGTTAAAATAGGTCGATCCCAATTCATAAATTGGTGCAATCCACCTGCTTTTTCAAGAATATCAGTGCCAGGTCGCAAATACAAATGATAGGTATTTGCGAGAATAATATCAGGATTCACTTCTTCTTTCAACTCACGTTGATGCACGCCTTTTACAGTACCTAGCGTACCTACAGGCATAAATATAGGCGTCTCAATCGCACCGTGATCTGTATGAACCACGCCTGCACGAGCTTGAGTAGCAGCATCTGTTTTTAATAGGTCAAATTTCATGTGCGGCAAAGATAAGGAGTTGGTTGAGGATAAGAAGTACAAAGTATTAAGCAGTATTTAGTGTTCAGTTTTCAGTTTCCCGTGTTTAGTGTTCAGTATTTTGTTTTCAGTATTCAGTATTCAGTATTCAGTATTCAGTATTTAGATGAATGATTGACTTTTGACTTGAGCTCAATAAATGTGTAAATCTTCCATTTCGATTTCAGTTTCAGTTTAGATTTTAAACGTTGTTTACAAATGACACCAAATCGTTGATAACCCTTGCAGCTGTCCGTACCTTATCTTTAGGCAACTTTTTAACTTTACCCACACAACTTAAAAACTCAACAATGGCTGATATACAGCAATTAAAAGACCTTACCACGCAGGTGCGACGCGACATTGTGCGTCAAGTACATGCAGTAAACAGTGGTCATCCAGGTGGCTCACTAGGCTGTGCGGAATTTCTAGTGGTTCTCTATAACGAGATCATGCAACACGATCCTAGTTTTGACATGGACGGTAAAGGAGAAGATCTGTTCTTCCTTTCTAATGGCCACATCTCACCAGTATTTTATAGCGTTTTAGCTCGTGCTGGATATTTTCCCGTTGAGGAATTGAACACCTTCCGTAAGCTGGATTCCAGACTACAAGGTCACCCAACGACTCATGAAGGACTACCAGGCGTGCGTATTGCCAGTGGTTCACTAGGTCAAGGAATGAGTGTTGCCATAGGTGCTGCCGAGGCTAAAAAACTCAACAATGACAAGCGCACGATTTTTACATTGCACGGTGATGGAGAGTTGCAGGAAGGCCAGAATTGGGAAGCAATCATGTATGCCAGCGCTAACAAGGTTGATAACCTTATCGCGACCATCGATGTTAACGGTCAACAAATTGACGGTAGTACAGAGAGCGTTCTGGCACTAGGAGATCTTGAAAATAAGTTTGTGGCCTTCGGCTGGGAAGTTGTTATAGTGGCAAACGGGAACGATATAGCCAGTGTGATTTCTGGTATTGAAGAGGCGATCTCGCTTTCGCGAAAGCAAAAACCTGTATGCATCCTGCTTCATACAAGCATGGGCCATGGTGTGGACTTTATGATGGGTTCTCACAAATGGCATGGTGTAGCTCCTAATGATGAGCAACTTGCAGAAGCACTGAAACAGAATCCTGAAACGCTAGGCGACTACTAATATTAAAACTACTGCCATCGCAGATAGACATATGAAAACATATACAAATACAGGAAATAAGGACACGAGATCAGGTTTTGGCGCTGGGTTGACCCAACTGGGCGATACCAATAAAAATGTGGTTGCATTGTGTGCCGATCTTACGGGATCGCTCAAGATGAATGAGTTTGCAGACCGCTACCCAGAACGTTTTTTTCAAGTAGGAATTGCTGAGGCTAACATGATGGGAATCGCAGCAGGACTTACTATCGGCGGTAAAATTCCATTTACGGGAACTTTTGCTAATTTCTCTACAGGTCGCGTTTATGACCAGATAAGACAAAGCATTGCTTACTCAGACAAGAATGTGAAAATTTGTGCTTCGCATTCTGGATTGACTCTAGGAGAAGATGGAGCAACACACCAGATTCTTGAGGACATTGGCCTTATGAAAATGCTGCCTGGTATGACCGTCATCAACACATGTGATTATAATCAAACCAAGGCCGCTACACTAGCCATTGCAGATCATCACGGACCAGTATATTTGAGATTTGGCCGTCCCAAGGTTGCTAACTTCACTCCTGAAGATGGTGAATTTCATATAGGCAAAGCCGTTCATTTACAAGAAGGTAGCGATGTAACTATTGTTGCGACAGGACATTTAGTTTGGGAAGCACTAGAAGCTGCTAAGGAATTGAACGAAAAAGGCATCAGTGCCGATGTGATCAACATTCACACCATCAAACCGCTCGATGAAGAAGCGATCATCAAGTCAGTCAAGAAAACAGGCTGCATCGTCACTGCTGAAGAACATAACTATTTAGGCGGATTAGGTGAAAGTGTTGCTCGTACACTTGCCCAGCATCATCCAGCACCACAGGAGTTTGTCGCTACTCAGGATACCTTTGGCGAGAGTGGAACGCCAGCGCAACTGCTAGAGAAATACGGGCTTAATGCAGCCAATATTGCTAAACAAGCAGAAAAAGTGATCGCTAGAAAATAAGCTAGCAATTGACCTAAATAAAAGACCCTTTGATTTATAAATCAAAGGGTCTTTTTATGCCTTAAATAATTTGGTTAAGAGGTGGTAACGTCTGTCGCATCATCTAGATAATCTGGAATACCATCATTATCGCTATCCTGTGCGTCCTCTGGATTACCATCGCCATTAGGGTCTGGATTCTCATCACGAGTTGGGATACCATCGTTATCATCATCTTCATCGAGATAATTGAATCGTTGACCTATTCTTCTACCCTGATTGTTCAGGATAAAATCCTCATCGGTATTATCGATATCTCCTGTTCTTACATCGCGGTCATCGTTAAGATCTTCAAACTTTGAGAAAATGCCATCGCCATCATGATCAGTAGTTTTTACTCGTCTTACCTTAAAGGTGAATATAATAGGAGAATATGCTGGAATTCCAGTTGGTGTTCCATTAAAGTAAGCAATACCAGATGGCATAAATACTGCACCAATTCCAGACCCATTGAAGTTTATTGTACCATCATCTTGAGGCTCGCTAGAATCAGCCTCCTTGAATTCTTCAAGTGCCACTGCAAATCCATCAATCGTTGACGGCAAATCAAACCACAAAGAGTTGATTGAGTTATCAAATTGAGTCAAGTCCAGTAATTTACCACTATAACTGACTAGCGCACTATCGGCAAAAGTGGCACTATTCTCACCATCTCCTTCTCGAGCCTTTAATATATAATAGGTATAATCGATATCGTCACGTGTGAGTGTGCGCGTCTCAACCTGATCAATTAATGGCGTACTGTCATCACCATCTTCAATTAAGCTAAATTCAATTTCAAAATCATCGCCATCATCTATATCATCCAACTCATCGCTATTCCATGTATGTGTACTCAAGAATTTAGTCAGCGAGTCTAAGTCTTCCTCAAACACTTCACGAGCATCTCTTATCACGATTCCAGGATCATCATCATCTGGACTACAGGAAATAACAGCTGCGATTGCAATGGCCACAATCACTAAATATTTTAAACTTTTCATAGGAGTTTTTAAGAGCGTCAAAGATAGTATTTTCGGCTATTTTTGTAGAGATAACGTGATTTTATACCTTGTCATATGCGCATCGATAAATATTTATGGTCTGTACGATACTTCAAGACAAGAAGTAAGGCCACTGCAGCTGCCAAAAAAGGTCGCCTGCGTGTGAATGGTGATGTCGTAAAACCTGCGCGAGATGTATATCCTGGCGATATGATTGTGATGCGCAAGGATCAAATAGACTACACGGTCGAGGTGCTCGACTTACCACCCAATCGGGTAGGTAACAAATTGGTAGACCTTTATAGGGTAGATCGCACACCACGAGAAAATTTTGAGGCTCGCAAAATGGTAGAACTCAATCAGGACTACTACCGCCGCAAGGGTGAAGGTCGTCCTACTAAAAAGGATCGCAGGGAACTCGATGACGTACTTGATGCTCCTCATGAAGAAGAATGATGGATGAAGAGTTACGCTTTCGCGAAAGCTGAAACACGCATAAACAATTAAAGAATCAACTGACTGTATCTTAACCACAAGCCTATGATTATTCTTGACAACCAGCAAGTGACCAACAAAATACGTCGTATTGCCTACCAAATTGCAGAGGTCTACATGGATCACGATGCTATTGTATTAGCAGGCATCATGGATGGCGGGCATAGTTTCGCTAGATTGTTGAAAGCTGAGCTGGATCGCATCAACATGTTTGAGACATTATTGTGTGAAGTTCATGTAGATAAAAAGAATCCACGTGCTGCTATAAGTACCAGCATTACTGCAGCTCAATACGAAAATAAGGGTGTAGTATTATGTGATGATGTTCTCAACTCAGGAACAACGCTGGTATATGCTGTCAGACATTTTCTAGATGTACCGCTGACCAAATTCAAAACCGCCGTGCTCGTAAATAGAAATCATAAAAAATATCCTGTAAAGGCAGATTTTAAAGGAATCTCTTTGAGTACTACGTTACAAGAACACGTGCAGGTAGATCTTAAAAAAGATAATTATAGTGTGAGTCTACAGTAAATCCTCAATTTCGGCTACTATCTGATTAACCGTTTTATTTTCAATGCTAAGATTGTGGGTCGCCTCATTGTAAAATCCTGATCGTTCTAGCAGATGCTTTCCAATAAACTCGGCGAGATCATCTTGTTGTTCAAATCTCGAGATCAATGGTCGATGCGCTCGCTCATCAAACAAGCGATTTGTCAAAAAAGGTACTGCGGCTCTCAAATAAAAACTAATTGCCTCGTTCGATTGGCTAATCAGCTTCATATTATTATAGTAACATGGTGTGCCGCCGCCTAAGGCTAAAACTATTTTTTCATCACCTTCTAGAACCTCTTTTAGGCAATCGTGCTCCCTTTTCCTGAAATAAATAGCACCCTTTTCTTGAATAACTTGAGAGATACTTGCCTTTTCTCTCTCTTCCAGATAATCATCCAGGTCAATGAATTCTCTTTCTAATAATACCGCAAGTTCCTTACCTACAGTAGATTTACCAGAACCCATGTAACCCAATAGTATGATTTGTTTAGGCTCATTTGCGATCATAATAAGTAGATAAATATTTAGACGAATTTATATTAAAAAAAATACGGCTGTATAAAAGATAGGTTTTATATTTGCACCCGCATTTAAACAATGACGACTTGGTAGCTCAGCTGGTAGAGCATCACACTTTTAATGTGAGGGTCCTGGGTTCGAACCCCAGCCAAGTCACAGAAGCCGTAAGGCCTAGAAGCCCTTATTTTTATAAGGGCTTTTTTTTACCCAGGTGCTGAAATTGGTAGACAGGCACGGTTGAGGGCCGTGTGTATTTATACGTGTGGGTTCAAGTCCCATCCTGGGTACTCTAAACAACCCTTGTGATCTTAACATCGCAAGGGTTTTTCTATATCTTATTTGTAGCCTTTTGAATGAGTGTCTTGTCCTCAATATTCAATATTTTTGTTCAGTTTTTGTAGGAATCACTGGAAATATAAAGTTTATATGATTTTTCTTCAATTCTTTAAAATTTTCTTAACCCGCTAATTCAATAGGATTCAAGAGTTTCGTTGAAATTAAAACTAGTAATGTCAAGGTTTTAACAGTGTAGGATCGAATATCTCATGAGATCAGTGTTTAACTTTGTAGACATATCGTTAAACAAAAATCAGTGATTAAGAACACGTTTAGTATAAAGGACCTAGAAAACCTGAGCGGTATTAAGGCTCATACTATACGCATCTGGGAAAAGCGATATAATCTTCTCGAGCCTAACCGAACAGACACCAACATACGCAACTATGATGTTGAGGCACTCCAAAAAATCTTAAATGTAAGTTACCTTAAGAACTCTGGAATTAAGATAAGTGCGATCGCAGCCTTAAGTGGTGAAGAAATTGAAAAAGAAGTTCGCAGATTAGCGCAAAATGATAATAGACTGAATTTTTCCATCCAGCAGGTCAAAATGGCGATGGTGAATTTTGACAACGCGCTGTTTCAAGAAACTTATAAAAAGCTATTTCAACAAAAAGGATTTTCCGGTGTGTTTAAGGAATTGTTTATTCCATTTCTTATTGAATTGGGATTTTTATGGCAATCAAAAACCATCAACATTGCTCATGAGCACTATATAAGTCACCTCATCAAACAAAAGCTACTCGCTAATCTAGAAGAAGTTCAATATTCACGTGCTGAAGAAGGTAGCCAACTCTACGTTTTATTCTTGCCTGAGAATGAAATGCATGACTTAGGATTGTTGTTTCTCAACTATGAACTACTTTCTAGAGGACACAACACCATCTACTTGGGAGCGAGCATGACTCTGGACAATCTAAGCTACTTCCAAAAGAGGCATGACAAACCTATTTATATCACGTACTTGACGGTAAATCCAGAAATTAAAAAGATCCCTACATTTCTAGATAGATTTAACAAAAAGGTCGCCTGTGATACCGATATTGAACTTTGGTTATTAGGTCATCTTTCAGAAAAAATTGATGCTGATATTTTGAATGATAATCAAAAAAGATTCGACAGTATAAGCGAATTGATTGATCACATATCATAGTAAAATACATCATGGGGCATAAAATAGCCATTATAGGATCTGGTTTTTCATCACTGGCAGCCGCTTCCTATCTCTCACAAGCAGGACACCAAGTATCTGTATTTGAAAAAAATCCTACCGTAGGCGGTCGCGCACGCAGACTAGAAAAAGACGGTTTTACATTTGACATAGGACCGTCATGGTACTGGATGCCTGATATTTTTGAACGTTTCTTTGCAGACTTTGGGAAGAAACCTTCAGACTATTATCAGCTGGATAAGCTAGATCCAGCCTACTCTGTTTATTTTGAAAAGGATCGCATCAAGATAGGTGCAGATCTGGAAAGTATCAAGGAGACTTTTGAACAGTACGAGAAAGGCAGTAGCAAACATTTGCAGGAATTCATAGATGAAGCAAGCGAGAATTATGACATCGCTATCAAGAATCTTGTATATCGTCCAGGAGAATCGCCCTTAGAATTAGTAACTAAACAAACGGTTACCAAGCTTGGTGCTTTTGTTAGTAATGTGTCGCGAGATGTGCGTAAAAAGTTCAAAGATCCACGACTGATTTCCATATTAGAGTTTCCAGTATTGTTTCTAGGCGCAACTCCGTCAAACACTCCAAGCTTTTACAACTTCATGAACTATGCAGACTTTGGTCTAGGCACATGGCATCCTAAAGGTGGTATGTACGAGGTGATTCTAGCTATGAAAAAGCTAGCGATGGAGCAAGGCGCTACCATAAGAACTGATGCTGCCGTCACCAAAATTCTAGTTGACAAAAAAGGAACTGCCAACGGCATAATGATCGATGATGAAAAACATTTATTTGACATCGTACTTTCTGGAGCAGATTATCATCACTCGGAAACTTTATTAGAGGAGAAACACAGGCAGTATTCAGAGAAGTATTGGGATAAAAAAACCTTTGCTCCTAGCTCATTGATCTTCTATGTAGGCTTTGACAAGAAATTGAAAAATGTAGATCATCACAATCTCTTTTTTGACACAGATTTTACCAAGCATGCTAATGAGATCTATGAAGATCCCAAATGGCCAGAGGATCCATTGTTTTATGCAAACTTCACCTCGATAACTGATCCACAAACCGCACCAGATGGTTGTGAGAATGGTTTCTTCTTGATTCCACTGGCTCCAGATCTAGAAGATACGCCTGAATTACGAGAAGAATACTTTCAAAAGATTATTACCCGATTTGAAGATTTGACTGGTCAAAAAGTAAAAGACAATATACTTTTCAAGGAATCATTTTGCGTCAATGACTTTAAAGAAGCTTACAATAGCTACAAGGGAAATGCCTATGGAATGGCCAATACCTTACTGCAAACTGCATTTCTTAGGCCTAATTTAAGAAGTCGCAAAGTAAAAAACCTTTACTTTACAGGTCAGCTGACAGTTCCAGGGCCAGGCGTACCGCCATCATTGATATCTGGTAAACTAGCGGCACAACTGATCAACAAACATTCAAGTCAATGAAAAGTATTTTTGACGAGGTATCAAGACAGTGTAGTAAAGCAGTAACTAATAACTACAGTACCTCATTCTCTCTAGCCAGTAAAATGTTGGGGCCATCAATTAGACAGGATATCCATAACATTTACGGCTTTGTTAGATTTGCTGATGAGATCGTAGATACATTTCATGACTACGATAAACGCACGCTGCTTGATAGATTTGAAAAGGATCTCAAAAATGCTATCGAAGAGAAAATCAGTCTAAATCCTATTCTCAATTCCTTTCAAGAAACTGTCAATAAGTACGATATCACTCCAGATATGTATGGAGCTTTTATCCATAGCATGAGATTGGATCTTGATAAGTCCATTTATTTGACTGAAGAAGAATATAAAAACTACATCTACGGCAGCGCGGATGTTGTAGGTCTTATGTCCTTAAAGGTATTTGTGAAAGGTAATTTAGATCAATACAACGATCTTAAGGACGATGCCATGAGATTAGGAAGTGCCTTTCAAAAAGTTAACTTCTTGCGTGATTTAAGAGCTGACCTTGATGATCTTGAACGCAGCTATTTTCCTAATACAGATCTGCACGATTTAAAAGAAGCTGATAAGGCAAGACTCATTGAAGAAATAAAAGAAGACTTTGATGCAGGGTTGCGAGGTATTCAACGACTACCTGTAGAAGCAAAGCTGGGTGTTTACACAGCCTATGTCTACTATCGCAGGTTACTCACGAGATTAGAGCGTACTCCATCAAAGGAAATACGCAATACTCGTATAAGAGTTCCCAACTATGAGAAGATCGGGCTACTTGCTAAAGGCTATGTAAGTTACAGACTCAACCTTATTTAAGAATGCATACATTTTATTGGATTTTAATATTCCTGGTCACCTTTGGAATAATGGAATTTCTAGCATGGTTCATCCATAAATATATCATGCACGGTTTTTTATGGAATCTACATGAAGACCATCATCATAAAACACACGACAGTTGGTTTGAGAAAAACGACTGGTTTTTTGTGTTTTTTGCCTCTATAAGTATCATTGCCAAAGTTTCTCATAGCCAATTAGACTTATGGTGGGCATTGCCCATCAGTGCCGGGATTTTCGCTTATGGCGTGGCGTATTTTATAGTACACGATATCTTTATTCATCAGCGATTCAAATGGTTGCGCAAGGCAAATAATACGTATGCTAAAGGTGTGCGTCGTGCCCATAAGATTCACCATAAACACTTAGGTAAGGAAAAAGGTGAAAACTTTGGTATGCTGGTCGTACCACTCAAATACTTTAAATAAATGGCAGTTGCCATCGTCATAGGTGCTGGAATCGGTGGTCTTGCAGCTGCATTGCGCCTCCAGCATAAAGGCTATCAAACTACGGTCATTGAGAAAAACAACTACGCTGGTGGTAAATTGCATGCCATTGAACAAGATGGATATAGATTTGATTTGGGCCCATCGCTGTTTACATTGCCGCATCTAGTTGATGAGTTACATGATCTATTTGAAGAATCTGTAGACTTTGATTATGATTCACATCCTACGGCCTGTCATTATTTCTGGGAAGATGGCACTTGTTTTAAAGCACCATCGACCATTGATGGATTTGTAAAAGAAGCGAGTCAAACGTTTGACGAGCCTACTAGAAATCTTACATCCTATCTCGAGCGCAGCAAGAAAAAATACGAACTCACCAGCAAGCTGTTTTTAGAAAAATCATTGCACCGCTGGCAAACCTACTTAAGCAAGGACACGCTCAAAGCAATTCTCAATATTTCAAAACTAGGCATCAGCAATACGCTAGATAAGGATAACAGTACATTTGACTCGCCTAAATTGCAGCAGCTATTCAATAGATATGCTACCTACAATGGCTCATCGCCCTATCAGACACCAGGCATCATGAGCATGATTCCCTATCTAGAACTGGGTTTGGGTACTTACTATCCGCAAGGCGGCATGCATCGCATCTCACAATCATTATATGAGCTTGCAGTCAAGGTTGGTGTGGAGTTCCGCTTTCGCGAAAGCGTAACCTCTATCGATCAGTCTAACAATAAAATAGCTGGTGTCACTACAGATAAAAGTCAATACAAGGCAGATCTGGTCGTTTGCAACATGGACGTTTTTCCTACTTATGAAAAGCTGTTGCTTAAAGCCAAGAAACCTCAAAAAACACTGGACCAAGAACGCTCCAGTAGCGCGCTCATTTTCTATTGGGGTATCAATAGCAAACATAAGCAACTGGACTTGCACAACATATTGTTTAGTGAAGACTACCCTGCTGAATTTAATGCTATTTTCAAGGAAAAAACGCTATTTGATGATCCGACAGTTTACATCAATATCACTAGTAAATTAACACCTGGCGATGCACCAGATGGTAAAGAAAACTGGTTTGTGATGATCAATTCGCCTGGCGATTACGGTCAAGATTGGGAGGCGCTGGTGAAACAAGCGAGAAAAAATATTATTGCCAAGATCAATCGTACGCTCAATGTGGATATTGAGCCGCTCATCGAGACAGAATATATTCTAACACCGCAAGGCATTGAAGAAAATACCAGCAGTTATCGTGGCGCACTATACGGCGCTGCCAGCAATAATAAATTTGCAGCGTTCTTGAGACATCCCAATTTCAACTCAAACATTAAAAACCTATATCATGTAGGTGGATCGGTGCATCCAGGTGGTGGCATACCACTCAGTATTTTAAGTGCCCGCATTGCGGCAGATTTAATACCAGATGCCCAATGAAATTAGGCCTTATCATCTTTTTATGGGTAATTCATGTAGCCGCGTTGATAGGAATAGCGCTGGGTTATGAATCTTTTTTCTTGCCTAAATCGCCTTTTACTATGTTGTACTTGCTACTCATGGTCGTCCTTTATTTCCCGATAGATACAGGTAAAAAGGTAGCATTGTTCGGTGCTTTTGCCGTTGTTGGGCTGTTAGTTGAATGGATAGGCGTACATACGGGAGCATTATTTGGTAACTATTATTATCTAGAGAATTTTGGGATCAAGATAGATGGTATCCCATTATTGATAGGAGTCAATTGGGCAATACTAGCTTTTACCACTCATGTCATTGCCACAAAGCTCACGTTAAATATCTGGACACGTATTCTAGCTGGATCAAGCTTGATGGTAATCATCGATTTTTTCCTGGAACAAATATGTGAGTATGCTGGGTTCTGGGTTTTTGCTGGTGGCGCAGGTATTTTTAACTACGTATGCTGGTTTGTTGTAGCCGCATTATTACATTGGATTCTGGCAAAAAGTCGCGTAAAAGGCGACCTTGTCATCTCAACACACATTTACATTGTTCAACTCATTTTTGCAGCCACACTATGGATCATCATAAGTACGATATAGCCATAGTTGGTATGGGTTGCGCCGGTAGCCATGTGCTGCTGGCGATGCTGGAGCACGAACAATTCATGGACAAAAGCATTCTCATTCTCGACGATTACAGTGCTGATAGTCTTGAGAAAACATGGAGTTATTGGGAAAAAGGTACTGGTAAGTGGGATCACCTCATCTCACAGCAATGGAATCAAGGTTCATTTATATCGCACAACAAATCCATTGACCTAGATCTCGATCCGTATCATTATAAGATGATTAAAAGTGTTGATTTTATAGCTTTCGCGAAAGCAAAATTCCAACACCACTCTAACATCACACACGTTGCCGAAAAAGTGACCGACGTTCGTCAAGGGCATACCGCAAGGATATTCACAGAATCTTGCACTTACCAGGCAGATCTAGTACTTGATAGTCGCGTATCACAAAAGTTCTATAACAACACTAATGCCATTACACTCAAACAACACTTTCTAGGCTGGCATATCAGGACTGAGAAAGATCTATTTGATCCAGATCATTTTGTAATGATGGACTATAGATATCAAGATCCTGGCACCACTAGTTTTATGTATCTGCTACCTTTTGAAAAAAATGAAGCATTAATTGAATACACCTATTTCTCTGGAGAGCTAGTAGACGACGCGGTTTATGAAAGTAAAATGCGGGAATACCTCAAAAAAGAATATAAGCTGGATGAATTTGAAATAGTAAGAATCGAGCAAGGTGTCATTCCTATGACGACCTATGATTTTACTGCGCATAATACTCAGGTAGTTCACAAAATAGGAACCGCTGGCGGCTGGGTAAAGGCAAGTACTGGTTACAGTTTTAAAATGAGTGAGAAACGCGCCGCGCAGTTAGTAGATAATTATATTACCGGTAAGGATCTAGGCCACAATATGCAGGAAGCCAAATATCGATGGTATGATCAAATTATGTTAGACGTGTTGCATCAGGATAACGGTCGTGGCGATAAGGTCTTCACAACACTTTACAGTAAAAACGATATCCAGCGCATTTTTGCTTTTCTAGATGAAGAAACCACGTTTCAACAAGAATTACAGATCATGCTGCCCATGACATCTTATCCTTTTGTAAGATCCGCGGTTACCAGTTTCTTTAAATGAGATTCAATATTTAATTGATCCATGGTGCCTGTACTTGCATAAGGTTGAAACCTGCTGAACAATTCCTCGGCATACCACTGTAGAGCGTTGGTTTGTCTTATGGCATTTTTATGAGCCTTGTTGCGATAGGCAAATTTATTGATAGCATCAGCGCTATCCCATAAACTCATGGTGGCCATATGTGTTACCGGCCATTCACCTACTCCAGCTTTAAATAATACATGCTCGTTCTCAACAATATCACGTTGGGATTGTGGCACATAATCCCAGAATCTTTTCAAAAATGTCAATTTAATACGAGCTCTCGTCAATACAAAAACCAGTGGATTGCCGTCATCAAGCTCTGTACTTTCCTCAAAGGGATTCTTTCTAGCCCATTGACCTCTAGCTTTCACATTGCGCATGAAGATAAGCTGGTAATCATCCGCTTTTTCTTTGAGCCTATTATGAAACTTACTGCTGTCAAAGTATTCTTGAGCTACTTTTTCATTTTCCCATACTTGTACATGCATATAAGTACTCCAGTCTGGTGTAGGATTGAAACCGTCCAAACCTTTTCCCATGACTTTGAAAAACTGTTGGCCAGCAACTTTGCGCAATCTTACCCAAGCTTCAGCAACCGCGATAAATTGCCAAGATTTTCCTGATAAAGAATCTCTTTTAAAAATAGATACGGTGGTGATTTGTTTGCTCATAGTAAGTAAGTATCAAGCAATCCTGTGACTTGATGAATATGCAAGTTAATGGCTATCTTCCACGCTATGAAATATAGTTTGCATCTTATTTGGCTGTTAGCCGTTTTAATTAGTCCGCAATTACATACGGCGCAGAATTATGCGCAGCATGGTATGGTCGTCTCTGATAATGAGATCGCCAGTAAAGTAGGCGTTGAAATAATGAAGCAAGGCGGTAATGCTATTGACGCTAGCATTGCAACGGCCTTTGCACTAGCCGTAGTACATCCAGCAGCCGGTAATATAGGTGGCGGCGGTTTTATGGTATATCGCCCTAAAGCTGGAGACGTGACCACTATTGATTTTAGAGAAAAGGCACCTCTTGCGGCAACGCCTACCATGTTTCTAGGACCAGATGGTGAAGTAATTAAAGGTCTTAACCATAACAGCGCTCTAGCAATAGGCGTTCCCGGAACCGTTGCTGGAATGGCGCTCGCTCATAAGAAATATGGTAAATTACCCTGGAAAAAACTTGTGCAACCAGCGATTGAACTAGCACGTCAAGGAATACCGCTGACCTATGCCCTATCGCGTGACGCTCGCGGAATTGATCAGTGGGATGATGCACCAGCATTTCTCAAGCAGCTATTTACAGAAAACGGAAAGGTGCTAGAATTCAATGAAAATTGGAAACAACTAGCACTTGCTAATACATTGGATATTATTGCGACTCGAGGCCACAATGGATTTTACAAAGGTGAAATTGCCGAACAAATTGCCAACTACGTTCAACGAGAAGGTGGCATCATCACCGAGAAAGATCTCAACCAGTATGAGGCTATCGAGAGAAAACCTATCCACGGTACTTTTAATGGATACGACATCTACAGTATGCCACCGCCTAGTTCTGGTGGTGTGACACTTGTAGCCATGCTCAATTTAATGGAACAGGCAGATGTTGAGGAAATACCTTTTAATTCAACAGCCTACACACACTTACTAATTGAAAGCATGCGACGAGGCTTTGCAGATCGCGCTCAATTTTTAGGCGATCCAGATTTTAACGAGGACATGCCGCTGGATCGATTGACCTCAAAATCTCATGCTGTGATGAGATTTAAAAATATTGATATGGATAAAGCCTCAGTTAGCGATCCATCAACTTACGGTCATCCATATGATGGTGAGAATACCACTCATTATTCAGTTATTGATAGTGATGGTAATGCGGTATCGGTGACCTACACGCTGGAACAGAGCTACGGGTCTGGAATGGGAAGCAATGAATTAGGTTTTATATTCAATAATGAGATGGGTGATTTTAATCCGCAGCCTGGTGTGACAACTACTAGTGGACAAGTAGGATCTGATCCTAACATCATTGCACCTGGCAAGAGAATGTTGTCTAGCATGACGCCTGTGATCGTTTCCAAAGACAATAAGCCATTCTTAATCATAGGTAGTCCTGGTGGTCGTACCATCATCAACACGGTTTACCAGACAGTACTTAACGCAACTCTTTATGAAATGGATTTACATGATGCGATCGAGTCCATGAAAATCCACCATCAATGGTTACCCGATGTAACATATTATGAGCGTCACAAGCTATCGCCAGATGTAGTCAAAAATCTGGAAGAAATGGGACATACTATGACACCACGCAATGTGTTGGGTAGGCTCATGGGAATTAGTATTGATCAACAAACAGGAATACGCACCGGCGTGAGTGATTCTTCAAGTCCAGATGGCGCAGCAGTTGGATACTAGAATGGAAAATTTTACGTGTAGAATGTTAGAAGCTATTCCGCTTTCGCGAAAGCAGAATCCAAAAAAAGCCTTTCATTATTGCTTTCTAGCCATTGCTTTCTCAATACTCGCAGGAATAAATGCTCGCGCCCAAGAGAAAGAATACTTCATCGACTATGCTGGACTCAACGCGGGTTTTTCACGTCAAGATGTATTCCCGTACAATAATGACAACTATTTTCACGAAAGCAGGTATCTTAAAGTACAGCTAGGTAAGGAAGTATGGAATCGTAAAAAACAGTCGATAGAGGTGCTGGTTGAGCCATCTGTTTATTTTGTCAAACATAGAATGCTCAATTTTTTCTACATCAAACCTCAAGATGCAGAAAATTTTATGGAGTTGCGAGATCGATTTCTTCAACCTCTTGAATACGAAGAATATGCATTAAATATAGGGCTGATATACAGGTATGAATTCAGCGATCTCTGGAGTGCTTACGGGCAGATAAGCATTGGTCCAATGATCGCGACAGAGAGAACTGAACGCCAAGATGAAGGATTTTCGTTTTCAGACATTGTAGGATTGGGTACCACCTATCGACACGATCGCTGGCGATATGATCTACGGTTTACACTAAGACACGTAAGCAATGCAGATCTAACCGAAAATAATGACGGTCATAATAATGCTGGTATCGAAATCGGAGTTGGAATCAATCTCTAGAATTACAATCAATTAGCTAACTCATAAAAAAAGTCCATTATCAATTTGATAATGGACTTTTTAATATTAAAAGATAGCTCTTACTTAAGCCGCGTTCTCTTCTTTTATCAGATTAAGCGCGCTTCCCTTGCGATACCACTTGATCTGTGCATCATTATAAGTATGGTTTACCTTGATGGTATCTTTTGATCCATCTTTGTGCACGATTTCTACCGTCAACGGAGTATCTGGAGCAAAGTTCTCTAAATCCACAAAGTTGAAAGTATCATCTTCTTGGATCAGATCATAGTCTGCCTCGTTTGCAAAAGTCACACCAAGCATTCCTTGCTTTTTAAGGTTGGTCTCATGAATACGTGCGAACGATTTAACAATTACCACATAAACCCCTAGATGTCTAGGCTCCATAGCTGCGTGTTCTCTGGATGAACCTTCACCATAATTATGGTCACCTACTACTACTGTAGGAATACCAGCGGCCTTGTAAGCACGCTGTGTTTTAGGCACGGCATCGTACTCGCCATCAATCTGGCTCTTTACAAGGTTTGTTTGCTTATTGTAAGCATTGACAGCACCTATCAAACAGTTGTTTGAGATATTATCTAGGTGTCCGCGATACTTCAACCACGGTCCAGCCATAGAGATATGGTCAGTCGTACATTTGCCAAATGCTTTGATCAATAGCTTGGCACCCATCAAGTTGCCGCCATCCCATGGCTCAAATGGAGTCAACAATTGTAGGCGGTCGCTATCTTCCGCAACTTTTACCTCAACGTGTGATCCATCTTCAACTGGTGCTACAAATCCTGCATCTTCTACTTCAAAACCTTTAGGTGGCAATTCAATACCACTAGGTTCTTCTAGCATAACTTCTTCACCATCTTCATTGATCAGTTTATCAGTCATTGGGTTAAAGTCCAACTTACCTGATATAGCAATTGCTGCTACCATTTCTGGTGAACCTACAAACGCGTGTGTGTTAGGATTACCATCGGCACGTTTTGAGAAGTTTCTATTGAACGAGTGTACAATAGTATTTTTCTCATCACCTTTCAAATCACTACGATCCCATTGACCTATACATGGTCCACAGGCATTTGTGAAAATAGTTGCATCCAGATCTTCAAAGATCTTTAAAATCCCATCACGCTCTGCAGTGAATCGTATTTGCTCTGATCCTGGATTGATTCCAAAATCTGATTTTGGCTTAATATTCTTCTTCACGGCTTGCTCTGCAATAGAAGCTGCACGAGTTAGATCCTCATAACTAGAGTTGGTACATGAACCGATTAGACCCCAATCAACCTTGATTGGCCAGTCGTTTTTCTTTGCTTTCTCACCTAATTGACCTACTGGAGTTGCCAGATCTGGAGTAAAGGGTCCATTTAAGTGTGGTACCAATTCATCAAGATTGATTTCAATCACTTGATCAAAATATTGCTCTGGATTTGCGTACACCTCATCATCTGCCGTTAGGTATTCTGCAATCTTATCTGCCTCATCAGCGATGTCTGATCTATCGGTAGCTCTTAGGTAACGAGACATGGACTCGTCATACCCAAAGGTTGAAGTCGTTGCTCCAACTTCTGCACCCATGTTACAAATAGTTCCTTTTCCTGTACAGGAAAGATTTTTTGCACCATCACCAAAGTATTCTATAATCGCACCAGTACCACCTTTTACAGTCAAGATACCAGCAACTTTAAGGATCACATCCTTGGCACTTGTCCAGCCGTTTATTTTACCTGTTAGTTTAACACCAATCAGTTTAGGGAACTTCAATTCCCATGGCATACCAGCCATCACGTCAACGGCATCTGCACCACCTACACCTACAGCAACCATTCCTAGACCACCAGCGTTAACCGTGTGTGAGTCAGTACCTATCATCATACCACCTGGGAATGCATAGTTCTCAAGCACTACCTGGTGAATAATTCCTGCACCTGGCTTCCAGAATCCAATACCGTATTTATTTGATACAGACCCTAAAAAGTCAAACACCTCATTACTCACATCGTTTGCACGTGCAAGATCCTTGGCAGCACCTTGCTTTGCCTGGATCAAGTGATCACAGTGTACAGTTGTTGGTACTGCTACTTTATCCTTACCAGCCTGCATGAACTGCAACAACGCCATTTGCGCGGTTGCGTCTTGGCAAGCAATACGGTCTGGCGCAAAATCAACATAATCCTTACCTCTAGTAAAAGCCGTTTGTGCCTTACCATCCCAAAGGTGTGAATAGAGTATTTTTTCAGAAAGTGTGAGTGGTTTCCCAAGAAGCTCACGAGCTTTGTCCACGCGCTCTGGCATGGTCTCATACACTTTCTTGATCATGTCAATATCAAAAGCCATATATATGTTTTATTAGTTGTTTCTTCTACGCGCGAATTTACGAAATCATAAGCCTATTTGAAAATCAAGAGCAATCTTGCCAAAGTCTTGCAGATAATTAGGAAAGTAACAATTATCACTGCGATAAATTCAAGAATCCATAGGTGTTATTCCCAATAAATTATGAGATTGGCAATCTAATGTTTAGTAGTATTTGAGATTACGCTTTCGCGAAAGCGTAATAATCACCATCTAGACTGCTATAATTAAAAATCCAGAGAAAATTCTGAACTATAATATCTGAGCGATCAAGCTATCCTCAGTGTGTCCTTCAGCCTCGGCTTTGTAGTTTTTGATGATGCGATGGCGCAGAATTCCAGTGGCGACAGCCTTTACATCTTCAATATCCGGGCTGTATTTTCCATGGATAGCTGCATGAGTTTTGGCTGCCAAAATCAGGTTTTGCGACGCACGTGGTCCGGCGCCCCAATCAATGTATTCCTTGATAATATCTGGAGTCGTATCAGCCTTAGGTCTGGTTTTGCCTACCAATTTTACCGCATACTCAATCACATTATCAGCTACGGGAATGCGACGTACCAACTGCTGTAAGTCAACAATTTCCTGGGCACTAAAAAGCGGATTAACCTGTACTTTCTTATCCGTTGTGGTGGATTTTACTACATCAATCTCTTCTTGATAAGTAGGATATTCTAGATTGATGGCAAACATGAATCGATCCAGCTGCGCTTCTGGCAACGGGTAGGTTCCTTCTTGCTCAATAGGATTTTGTGTCGCAAGAACAAAATAAGGATTTGCCAGTTTGTATTGCTGTCCAGCAACGGTGACTGATCGTTCTTGCATAGCTTCTAGAAGTGCAGCTTGAGTTTTTGGCGGCGTTCTATTGATCTCATCTGCAAGGACGATATTTGAAAAAACCGGTCCTTTTATAAATTTAAAATTACGGCTCTCATCTAGTATCTCGCTACCTAAAATATCACTAGGCATCAAGTCTGGAGTAAACTGTATGCGCTTAAAGTCAAGACCTAATACCTGAGAAATAGTATTCACCATCAGTGTTTTTGCAAGTCCTGGAACACCAATGAGCAATGCGTGACCACCTGAAAATATGGAAATAAGAATCTGATCAACGACTTGATCTTGACCGATGATTATTTTGGCTATTTCCTGTTTGAGTTGCTTGTGTCTTACAACAAGGTTATCAATGGCTGTAACGTCTGACATGCTGGTAGGTTGGTGATTAATTGCAATTTACTGTGTCCACTGCTG
Source organism: Nonlabens ponticola (assembly GCF_003966335.1). Lineage (NCBI taxonomy): Bacteria > Pseudomonadati > Bacteroidota > Flavobacteriia > Flavobacteriales > Flavobacteriaceae > Nonlabens > Nonlabens ponticola. Next base: position 2,628,737 of record NZ_CP034549.1, read on the forward strand.
CAGGAAGTCGCACTTCTTATACTCATCTCCTATTTTGACATAGGTATCCTTGAGTTTTTCCTCGCGCCATTCTGCAATCTTGCGTACTTGCTTATCTCGCAATGCTAATTCTTTGATCTTGAGAAAATCACCTGTGTAATCAGCCTTATGATCCTTGATTTTTTTAATCAAATTGACGATGGTAAAAGTTGCAAGATTTTGACCACCTGGCGCTCTACTCTCGATGATACCACTCACATCGCCTTCTTCCATAAACTGGACCGTAGATACAAGGTCAGGAGCGGCTCGTGTCAAGTCCAGTCGATATTCACCCGTCTGTGGATTAACGAGTTGTCCACCGTTTTTGGCAGTGCGCTTTTCATCACTTATCGCTCTGGCAGCATCTGCAAATGATATTTGATTGAGAATAATGCTATCACGCATGGTCTCTAACTTACGTCGCGCTTTAGCCTCTTGAGCGGTACTGATGTATGGATATAATAATATATGACGCACGTCTCTCACTGATCCGCGTATCTTCTCTAGGTAAACAATATGCCAACCGAATTGCGTTTCAAAAGGCTCGCTTATCTGCCCAACCTCAGTCAATGAAAACGTTGCATCCTTAAACTCTTTAGCATAAGGATCGCTACGTTTTAAACTCAATACGCCACCTTGACGCTCAGTCCCTATATCCTCAGAGAATAAGGTTGCTTTTGCAGCAAAATCAGAACCATTTTCTAAAACATCAGTTCTATATTGATTGAGTTTATCGATAACATCTTGTACTGCTTCTTCGGTAGGGACTGCGTTGACAACAATACGAGCCATTTCTACCTCTGTATTAAAGAGTGGTCGTTCATCTTCTGGAATATTGTAAAAAAACTGACGCACCTCTTCTGGAGTGATGTCTACTTCTTCCGTAAGGCGTTGTTGCATGCGATTAGACAATAATTCGTCACGACCCAATTGATTGAGCTCATCGCGCAACTGCTGTACTGTTTCTTTTTGATAGTATTGAGCTACCGTTTCCTCGCTCACACCACCTAGTTTATCTTGAAAGTAACGTATGCGTTGATCAGTATAACCGTTAATCTCAGCATCTGCTACCGTGATACTGTCTTGTATCGCATGGTGCGCATACATTTTTTCGATCAACAAAGATTCCATTAAATCACACTCTGACAAATCACCTGGCTGCCCTGATCTTTTCCATGCCTGCAATTGCTTTGAAATATCAGATTCTAAAATAACATAATCACCGATGACCCCAGAAACACCGTCAATACGAAATCTCACCTCGCGTCGAGGTTGCTTGACAGTATCATTGAGCGCTGATAATACATCGCGCTTGATTTGCTCATCTGATTGCTGTTGTACTTTGACATCAAATTGATTACCAGCGGTCCTAGGTTTTACTTGCTGCGCATAGCCTATACTCGCAAATGCTAGGGCCACAAAAACGCTGGTCAATTTAAGGATTGACTTTAAGTCGTTTATTTTGTATTGCATCATCTAATAATTCCTTTTCTAGATTTTTAATGTATGTAAGTTTACGCTGGTTGCGCAAAATTTGCTTAATGGTAGGTTGTACGTATGATAAAGGCGCTTGCTCACCGCGTTTGAGCACATCCTTTACATGTACCAAATATACGCCAAGACTATCCTCTAGCTTCCAGTTACTTCCTGGTTTTAGATAGTCTGCAGCATTAGCCGCAGTTATAGGACTTATGCGTTCAAGAACGGTGCCGCGGTTGACCCAAACATCGTCATTGAGTGAGTAATTGCGGTATCCTAATGATAAACTATCTAGTGCTTTGACACTTTTCAGGTCATTACGTTTAAAGAGCTTGTAAATTTCTTCTACATCTGGGTAAGATGCATCTAGCGATATGTATCTAAATTTGACTAACTCTTCATTGAGTTTAAATTCCTCTTTCCGCTCCTGAAAATATTGCTCAATAGTCGATTTGCTAAAGGTTGTGTCAAGATTTGCCTTTACCAACTCTTGCAAATAAGCCTGTGTGTAAAGCTCCATTTGATATTTTTTGATCAGTAATTGAAGGTCATCTTGCTTATCCTGAGTTATATTCTTGCGTGCATTGCGCAGCAACATCTGGTCTGTCGTCCAGTCGTCAATGTATTTTTGAACGATAAGAACACTATCTGCTGTAGTATAATCTGCAGGTAGAATAGATAATATCTCTGCACGTGTGAGATAAGCATCACCTAGTTGTGCAACGGCATCTGGTTGTTCTTGATTTGTAAAAAACTCACAAGAAACAATGGTCAAACAGGCAATGAATGCAAACAGATATTTAAGCAGCTTTTTTAGCAATGGCTTTCTTGGTTTTTTTGAATACTCGTTCATTTACTTTGATCTCTCGACCATCGCGCAGGCTTTCCATCCATTCCTTTTCAAGCGCTTGCTGATAATCATTGATGACAGCACCACGAGATTCCTCAAAACTTTTAGGAGTTGGATCTAGGATCTCATTTACCTTGATTACTTTATGAAATGCTGCATTGTCTTTCTTATAGATATCAGACACACCTTCTTTCACTTCAAAATCCTCTGGCAATCGTGAGTAATTTTGCTCAACGATACCTGTAGAAATCATGGTTTTAGTATTACCAGTACTGTTTATTTGAGCTTTTATCTCATCTACTGTTTTGCCTTGCTCTAGCAATTCTTGTACTTGCTGCGCGGTTTCCTCACTGGTATTTTGGGTAAGAATAAGGTCTAGTCGTTTCCCATAGCTGTATTTGTCTTTGTTATTCTCATAAAATTCTCTCTGACCTAGAGAATCTGTTTTAGCTTTTTCCCAGACTTTCTCTTCCATCAATTCAAACAACAGCAGTCCTTCTTTATACTCATTTAGAATAAATGCAAATTCCTTGTTATCACGATCAAGATTTGCCTCATAGTAATCCACAAGTGATCTGTCACTAAATTCTGTAAAATAAATCTTTATCTTATCCTCTAAAGACTTGAATTTGCGAGGATCTTTCAAATGACGCTTATAGGCATATTCCCAAAAATCACTGCGGTAGTAGGGCTTACCTTCTATGGTAAATAACGGCGCACGTTTTGTTTTCTCCAATGGTATTTCCCAACTACTAGTCATTATAGAATCCGTTATTAGTGGAAACTCCTTTGAGTAATTCTCGTATTTAGGAATCGTCACATTATATTTCTCTTTAATGCTATTTGTGAAAGACTCGGTAATCTTGCGAGAACGTGGTGAGCTTTTTATTTTATTTCTCAACGGTTCTTCTATCTTTTCATAAGGCGCAACAGGATGTTTCTCCAGTAATCTTATGATGTGCCAGCCGTATTCTGTTTTTATTGGTTTTGTGTAAGTTCCTAAGGTATCAAGTGCAAAGGCTGCTTCCTCAAATTCTGGAGAATTCAAGCCGCCAGTGCCAAATCTTCCTATGCGACCACCATTGCGCGAACTATTGATATCTTCAGAGAATTCTTTGGCCATATCGCCAAATTCTTTGCCAGACTCTAATTGCTCATAAACCATTCTTATGCGAGCCTCAGCATCTGCGCTATCGGCTGGTTTGCGATCGTATGTCATAATGTGTGCAACTGCAACCTCACCTGGCGCTGGTCTTTTATCATTTACCTTGAGTACATGATAACCAAAGTCTGTTCTAAAGATATCTGAAACCTCACCAACTGGTGTGTCAAAGGCTGCATTCTCAAAAGGATACACCATTCTAAATGCACCAAACCAGCCAATCTTACCATCTACACCAGCGCTAGGACCTTCACTCTCGTTGCGTGCCAGCTCGTCAAAGTCTGCACCTCTATCTAACTTGTTTTTAATCAATTTTATCTTGCTATAGGCCTTCAAAGTATCAGCTGGCGCAGCGTCCTTATCCACCTTTATCAAAATATGGCTCGCGTTGACTTCATTTATCGTTCTTTCATAGGCCTCCTTTATTAGCTCATCGGTCACCTCGTTGTCGGTGAGATAACCTTCGGCAAGAGTAGATCTATAGCTAGCTAGTTCTTCTTTATATTCCTCGTCATTATCCAGTCCCATTTCTTGAGCCTGCAGCAATTTGAGCCTGTAATTGATATACAGATCCATGTAATTGTCTAGATCCTTTTGTGACTCGTCTTGTACGATGTCAAGATTCTTGAGGTAAACACGCATAAAAGTTCCTGCGTCGTATTTATTACCGTCGATAGTGAGTAAGGTTTGATCCTCAAGTTTTTGAGCATTAGCGGTAATTGCTAACAACAAAATCATGGCATTCAAGCCTGTAAGTAGTTTCTTCATTTATCTTTTTCTTGCAGTTGGCAAAATTAGGTCTTTCCCGTAGTGTTTCAAAACGTGCGCAGTGCTGTAATATTTTACGATTTTTGTCAAGTTTCACCTCTGTTTACGTACCAATACCACATGATCGAGTCAAACCATCAAGTAACCATTCACCAACCTATTGATGTGGTAATGGACTTATTCAACAATCAGTCCAATTTTAAACATTGGCAGCGAGGTCTGGTAGATTTTGAAAACATTACCAGTACGGTAGGGCAAGTAGGCAGTAAACGCAAATTGCGTATCAAGACGCCAGCTGGAATCATTAGTATGAACGAGACAATCACGCACCGCGATTTACCGCACCGTTGGGAAGCGACGTACCGTACAAAAGGAGTACTTAATAAGCAATGCAACAGCTTTCGCGAAAGCGTAACAACCACCAATGGCATACCACAAAAAGTAACCATCTGGAAGTCTCAAGCATCTTTTAAATTTACAGGTATGATGCGACTTGTGTCTAAAGCAAGACCTCAACTATTTGAGAATCAAACGCTGCAATTTATGAAAGACTTTAAAGATTTTGCAGAAAATGGCACCTCTGTGACGAGCGCATAATAGCCTGCCGCCTTGGTTTAACTTGAGTTTAATAGGATATTGAGGGAAAGAAGTGATCATGCTGCCGTATTTTTAAGCAATGAGAAAACTGAAACTTATCTGGGATTTTAAAGGTGAAGATGCAGAGCTGACCGCAAAACACCATCTAACGCACCTGCAGGAATACGTGCAGAAGGAAGAAGTCCAGGTCATAACCTCAGGAATTGAACACATCACTGGTAAACATCACATTTGTTTTCTTGCCCTGCAAGAAGAGCACATGCCTCAAGTGCGTGACGCGTTAAAGCCTCATCGCGGCCAATTATGGCAAGATTAAACTTGTAATTATGAATGTATCACAATGGACACAACAGCATTTTGTCGCTTATGTCCTACTCTACTGCTCGCGCGTTGATGTGTCAAATACAAAACTAGAACGAGATTACCTTAAACATCAACTGCAACCCTTAATCTATGACACTGTCTTCAATGAGATAGAAAAGGACACTGATATAGAGGCTCTCAAAAAGATTCAAGGTTATGTAGATCATTATGAATTGAGCGAGGCTACTTTAAGTTCCTTATTTAGGGAAATTAGAGACCTGTTTACCAACAATGACGATCTAAATGTCATGGAAATGGAGGTACACAACATGTTGCGAAAATTATTGAAACAATGAGCGACACTCTAATTAGTAACTTTCAAAATATTCTTGACGGTCAAAGAGTATTAATTGGTGAGTCCTTGAAACAGCGATACGATCATATCTGGCATATGAATACCTCGCTAGAAGCACTATGTTTATTGTTACCGCAAACTACCGATGAAGTAAGTAAGATTCTTAATTTATGTAATGATCATGAACAAGAGGTGATCATTCACGGTGGCTTGACAAACCTTGTAGGCAGTACACGCAGTAGCTCGCAGCAAGTAGTAATATCTCTTGAACGCATGGATGCCATTGAAGAAGTTGATATTGCGAGTCGCACGATCACTGTGCAGGCTGGTGTGATTTTAGAAAAAATTCATGATGCGGTTGAAGAGCATAATTTGTTGTTCCCATTAAATTTTGGCGCACGTGGCAGTGCTCAAATGGGTGGTATTATTGCATCAAACGCTGGCGGTTTGAGAGTACTAAAATATGGTATGACCAGAGATCTAGTTCTAGGGATTGAAGCTGTCATGGCAGATGGTACCGTTATTAATTCATTAAAAAAGATAATTAAAAACAATTCAGGCTATGATCTCAAACAGCTGTTTGTAGGATCAGAAGGAACGCTGGGAATCGTGACGCGTGCCGTGTTAAAACTTGTTGAAGCGCCTAGTAGTCGCAATGCCGCGTTTCTTGCCGTCGATGGTTACAAGGATGTCGTCAGACTACTCAAATTTTTTGACGCACATCTCGCAGGTAAACTAAGCGGCTTTGAATTGATTTGGGCAAATGCCTATAAGCAAATGACGAGTACTAGTGACGCCGTGCGGCCACCATTACCTTATGATTACCGCTATTACATCCTTATAGAGTCACTGGGAAGCAACTATGAAAGAGATCAAGCAGAATTTCAAGCAGTACTTGAAACAGCCATTGTTCAAGAATTAGCGCTTGATGCTGTGATGGCGCAATCACCTAGCGATGTGGAATGGTTTTTTAGAATACGAGAAGATGTTAATAATCTGACTGATGGCATGACGCACGACCAGCATTTTGACATTAGCCTACCAGTATCCTTAATAGGAAAGTACATTGAAGAATGTTATGACAAACTATCCACAGTAAATGGTGTGGAACAGATCTATGCCTTTGGCCATGTTGCTGATGGTAATATTCATTTTATGATAGGCAAAGAATCACTGGACGAGAACCTCAAGCTCCAGATTAATGACATCATTTACAACGGATTACAAGACATTGGTGGATCTGTAAGTGCAGAGCATGGTATCGGTATCGATAAGAAAGCGTACTTACAAATAAGTCGTACTCCTCAAGAGATTGAGCTGATGAGAGCGTTAAAGCGTAGTCTAGATCCTAATAACATTCTTAACCCTAGAAGGATTATCGACCTTTAAATCTTAAGAATAAAAAAAGGCAAGAACTTAAGCTCTTGCCTCTCTTCTTTTCATATTCAATGAAACTTATTTCTTGATCAATTTGATAGTTGTTGATCCAGCTGCAGTATTCACTTTAGCCAAATAAACACCTTGAGCAAGACCAGTATTATCGATACGTGCAACATTAGTCTCAACATCAAGACTTGAAACTTTATTACCTAGCAAAGAGTACACCTCTATTGATTGGATATCGTTGTTATCGCTTGTTATATTCCACTCGCTTGAAGATGGGTTGGGATACACCTTAAATCCTGCCGCTGCTATATCATTATTACTCGCTGTGCTTTGAGTTGAGAAAAACAAGTTATCTACATAAACTAGAGCAGATCCAGATGGATCACCGGCAATAATAATTTGATTGATGTCTGAAAAGTTATCCATACCTGCTTCTTCAAAATCAGATAAAGGAATGCTGACTGAATTCCATTCATTTAGGACAGGTGTTAAAGTCACTGTCGCCTCTGTATTGTTGGAGCCATCATCAAATCCATCGCCCTTAAAATCCACCAACTTAAAGGCAAATGAAGTCATGTTAGGAGTCCATATATCAAAGTTTACAAATTGCATTCCTGCAGCTTCTAGATCGATTGCATTATCATCCAAGGTTTCAATACCAACAAATGTTAATGAAGAATATTTCAAAGTTGGGTTTGTCGCGATTTCTACCTGCTCAAAGTCTGCTTGACTAAATCCTGCTCTAAAAGTATTTACCGGCACATCATCGTACGCATCACTGAAGAGCGAGATTACATTATCAGAATCTGCAGTAGGTGCAGGTGCAGCCTCACTAGGTTCTGGATCTGGAACTACTGATCCACCATCGCCACCACCAGCAATATCATCAATAAAATAAGTGTTGCTGGTTGTAGCATTAAAGTCTGTAAAAAGAACAATTCTTGAGTACTTGTCCAGATTTACTTCTTGCTCCTGTGGGCATCCACCACAAAAAGGAAACGCGTTGCCAGCATTTGCGAAGTCTAGAGAAAATTCTTGCCACTCACCATTTTGAGTCGCGGTAAATGGAACTTCAACAGCTGGAGAACCATCTGATGATCCAGCAAATTGTAATAGTCCTGGCATATCTGCCTCTACGGGATTCCAAAATCTGAAGGTGATAACAGTTTCATCGCCAGAAAAATCTACAAATTGGGCCAACTCCAGTTGAACATTGTCAAACTGTCCACCACCACCTATGATCTCACCTACAGGATTGTCTTGATCCACAGGTCCTGGTACAATATTAAATACAGATCCAGCATCAGTAAATTCATCCTCAGGAACCGAGAAGTCGATAGGAAGAACTTGCCCAAAGCAAAGTCCAGTTGCTAGCAAACTAGCTAAAAGAGTAATTTTTTTCATGATTAAATATTTAGAGTTATTGTATTAGTATGTAATCGTTTGTAATTATTGAATTAATAAGAAATTGGTGCCCAATTGAGTCTTTGAAGAACCGCCTATCCAAACGTTGAATGTGCCGTCTTCAACAATCCAATTGCCATTATTATCATAAAATCCTAGCTCATCTTTATCTAAAGTGAATGAAAGTTGCTTACTCTCACCTGGCTTCAAGGTGATTTTTTCAAATCCTTTTAGTTCTCTAATAGGTCTAATAACCGATGCAAACTCATCCTGAATGTAAAGTTGAGCAATCTCAGTTCCTGCAACGTCGCCAGTATTTTTTAAAGTTGCCATCACCGTTATTTTACCGTTGCTTGAATAATCGTTTAGCAACTTTATATCATTGTACTCAAAAGTTGTATAGCTAAGACCATGACCAAAAACGTACAATGGATCATTAGGCGCATCTTGATAATGCGACCAGAAAACCACGTCCTTGCCTGGCAATACTGGTCTACCAGTATTTTTGCGATTATAATATATAGGTGCTTGCCCTACATTCACTGGAAAACTCATAGGCAGTTTTCCTGATGGATTGTAATCTCCATAAAGTACTTGAGCGATAGCATTACCAGATTGATTACCTAACTGCCAAGCTTCTAGGATAGCTGGTACATTTTCATCGGCCCATGATAATACCAATGGACGACCACTCGCGACGACTAAAACCACATCCTCATTAACCGCTTGAACTTGCTCTAGAAATTCTTGTTGTAATCCTGGTAGATCTAGTTGAGTTCTACTGCGACCTTCACCGCTTTGATAGCCATGTTCTCCTAGCATCATCACGACGACATCTGCATTTTTTGCAGCCTTGAGCGCCGCGGCAGTTCCTGTGGTATCTGTTTCGTTGTATTGCACTTCCATCGCAAATGCGACGTCTTCTGTCACGAACCTTGGTCCACGTTCAAAAGTCACTTGGTTTCCCTTATAACTTTTAAATCCTTCAACGAGACTGACCGCTGTGTTATCAATAGCTCCAATACGCCAGCTACCAAGGACACTATTTTTATCAAAAGCGAGATCACCTAAAACTGCTATTTTTTGACCTGATTTTTTAAGTGGTAGTATGTTTTTATCATTCTTTAAAAGAACCATAGACTTCAACGCCATATCTAACGCGCCGTCCATCATCTCGTCGCTTCCAGTAACCGTTTTTTCTAGCTGCTCATTGCAATATTTGTAGGGATCATCAAATAGGCCTAATTCAAATTTTACCTTAAGAATACGACGTGCGGCATCATCGATTAGTGCCTCATCAACTTTACCTTCCTTAACTAATTCTTCTAGATGAGATTTATAAGCATAGGATTCCATATCCATATCACTACCGGCATTTACTGCTAGCCTCGCAGCATCTTTATTATCACGTGCATAATTATGAGCAATCATCTCCTTTATAGAACCCCAATCTGATACTACAAATCCGTTATAGTCCCATTGATCTTTGAGGATATCGCGCAATAAAAACTCGTTTGCCGTGGCAGGAATCCCATTTAGATCGTTAAAACTATTCATAAAGGTTCTTGCGCCGGCTTCTGCTGCTGCTTTGAATGGTGGCAAAACAATGTTGTATAGCGTTGATGTGCCAACGTCGGCCGTATTATAATCGCGACCAGCCTCTGCAAAGCCGTAAGCCGCAAAGTGTTTTGCACATGCTGCAATGGTAAACTGATCTGCCAAGTCCTCACCTTGAAATCCATTCACTCTTGCGGTAGCAATCTTGCTTCCTAAGTAAGGATCTTCACCAGCACCTTCCATCACGCGACCCCAGCGAGCATCTCTTGATATATCTACATTAGGGGCGAACGTCCAATTAAGACCAGCTACTGCCGCTTCCTTTGCTGCTAATCTTGATGCTTCTTGAATTGCTTCCAAATCCCAGCTTGCAGCCTCTGCTAAAGGAATAGGGCCCATGGTTTGATAACCGTGGATAACATCAAACCCAAAAATTAATGGTATGCCCAATCTGCTTTCCTCAACGGCTACTTTTTGAACCGCCCTTACATTCTTCACGCCACGTACATTGAGCATAGAACCTACCATACCATCACGGATATCTTGATACTTTGCAGATGCATCGCCCTGATCGGGAACAGGACCTGTAAAGTCCATGAATCCATTGTACTGATTCATTTGACCTATCTTCTCTTTCAAGGTCATCAATTGCATCACAGAATCTACCCGCAAATCCAGTGCTGATTTTGCTTTATAGCTTATTGATAAGTTGCTGGTTGGTGACTTGACAACAGTCTTATCACTACAGGAAACTAACGCCGCTGTCAACGCTAGAAAACCAAAAAGGTATTTCTTCATTTCCTAGATTTATTGGTAAACTCTTATGTAATCAACCTCCATCGTACTTTCAGTAAATGCAGGATCAATATCTCCTCCAAAATTTCCACCCATCGCAATATTCATGATGATAAAAAAGTCTTTGTTGAAAGGAACCGCATCTGAATTTGCAACTTGATGAATTAATTCACCATCTACAAAAAACCTGATAGTGTCCTCATTCCAGATGGTACGGTACGTATGAAATTCTGAAGATGCGTTTTCGATTTCTATCTCACCACCATCTGCATTGCCGCCTGAAGCGCCCGGTCTATGCACAGTAGCATAAATTGTATTTTGAGTATTACCTATGTGTTCCATGTAATCGATCTCACCTGCAGCTGGCCATGGGTTGGTCTGATAATCTGCTCCTAGAGACCAAATGGCTGGCCATGTGCCACCACCTTCTGGTAGTTTGGCGCTAAATTCTATTGTACCATATTGGAATTCAAAAAGACCTTCTGTTTTGATACGTGATGATGTATATGATCTACCACCAAAGTCCTCATCTCGAGCCGTAATTTTCAATGTACCATTTGAAACTTCTATATTTTCAGTTCGATCAGTATAGAATTGCTGCTCGTTGTTTCCCCAACCATCGGAACCTGTTCCCGTATCAAAAGTCCAGTTGGCAGGATTAGGCGCACCATCAACATCAAACTCATCAGACCATACCAAGGTGCCTTCTGGCTCTCCTGAACCATCGCTGTTATCGTCACCACCTTGTTCTGCATTGGGATCATCCGTCGAGAACGTATGATACCATGCAAGATCTCCATTCATGATCCCACGTACCACCATTCTATTCTCGGTTAATTCAAGAATGTCATACACGCTAGTATTAATGTAATAACTCATAAAACCATCATCACTAAAAGTCATAGTAGTTCCTCGTTTCTCGCTGTCTGGAACAATAGATTCTGATGGACTTAGAGTAACATTCTTTACGCCATCAGTATCAAAATCATAGCAGAAGTCAAATCCATTACTACCACCAACGACCGATTCAAATGCGCCGTTGAAATAAGTTTGACCAAAATTGTTCAATTGATAAACTAATTCCTCATCGTCATTTAAGCTAAAAACTAACTGATCTTCATAAAGACATAAGCTCTCGTCAGCTCCATTTTTTTCAAAAGGTGCCGCTTGATAGAATTGTGGGAAATTATTGTTTCCATCTGTAGGGTCACCATTGTTAGGTCCAACTCCTAGATGTCCAGGTTCAGCTGCTGCCCAATACCATATTTTTGAGGAGCCGCCAGTCAATAATTGTTTAGCATCGTTGTCTTCAAAAGCACTGAAAACTGTTACTTGAGTTGTTTGTGAAGTGGCTGCGCCACCAGTTCCTGTAGCCGTAACAGTTACAGTATATGTATTTACACCTTGCTGGACATATCTATGTTCTAAATCACCATCTGATGAAAAAGAAGAGCGAGAGTCACCGAAACTATAAGTGTAATTCAAGGCGTTAGATGCATTTGCACTAAAGGTTACCACACCTGTACCATCACCATTAGGATTTTCATCATCTTCTCCTTGTACCTCAAATGACACGGATAAATCAGATGGTGCAACTACTGGCCCAAACTCTGTGTCATCATCCTGACAACCCAAAATGGTTACCGCAATAACCAGGAACCACCCTATTTTATTAAACATTTTCATAGCTGTAATTTTTTAATTTGATAGTATTATTTCGTCAAAGTAGTATTCAAGATCCTGACCAATACCACCGTTACCAAAATCAAAGAATACAACTACCTTAGAATATTCTCTAGATAAATCCTGGGCACTGAAATCATAGACTAATTCTTCCCATTGATTGGCCACAGTATTCGTCACATCAATTTCTGTGCTTATATCAGGATTAGATTCATTCTCTAATTTTAATTTGATGGTGATACCGCTGACTGGTGCATATGTTTTCATTCTGATTTTAGTTTGCGACTGAAAATCAATAGGATCAGAAAGTGTGATAAAAGACCCTGCAAAGAATTCTGCACTAGCAGATTTTACACTACGTGCCACGGTGTCAGATGAATTAACGTCGTCTGCATCTGGATTTGAAGCAATGGATGTTGATGCACCACCGAAATCTACAAAGCTGTATGACTGCGAACTATCCTCAAAACTTAATGGTAAATCCAAAGGGTTTGAACCATCAGATTCTCTAATGTTATCAAAGTAGTAGCGGTCGCCTTGACCGTCTGTCAAGAAGTCAAAAAAGATGATCACACGTTGATAGTCTACTGACGTATCGATACCCGTAAAATCAAATGTCAATGTCTCCCATTCACCAGGTGTAGCAGATGTTACCGCGGTAACTTCTCTATTTCTACTAGCATCATCTAGATTCTCAACCTTAAGATTAACCACAGATCCTGCTTTTGGGGAAAGAACGTCCACCTGAATTTGTGAAAAGTCATCAAAGTTGATGGCCTGCTCTAGATCTATAAATGCACCTGCAAAAGATTGCGCACCATTTACTTTAAGGGTAGTTGCTACTATAGGTGATATATTAATTCCTGTCGTCTGTGGATTATCAACGACCGTAGTAGGTGCACCGCCGAACTCTATAAAGTTGTACTCTATAACAGGAGATTCAAACGTTAATGGTAAGCGTAGCAATTCTGCCTGTTGATTGGTTTGTTCTATATCATCAAAGAAATAGGTTGTTCCATCACCTGTGTTGCCTAAATCAAAGAAGATGATCAACTTAGAGTATTCTTGAGTTAGGTCTGCATCGCCAAAGTCAAATAATAAGGTTTCCCATTCATCTGTATCACCTGATGTTACGGCACTAACCTCGGCAGCGATGTCGCTGTTTGTGGCGTTCTCTAATTTTAAGGTGACAAATGTATTAGGTCTAGGAGAACGCACTTTCATTTTGATCTTTTCGAACGTCGAAAAATCTATTGGTGCTCCTAATTCTATGACGGTACCAGCAAAGGTCTCTGCTCCATCAGTCTTTATCGTTTGTGCTACATTTTCACTCTCGTTACCATCATTGTCTGGGTTGTCCACTTTCGCGGAAGCGGCACCACCAAAATCACCGAAGGTATATTCAATCGTATCGGACTCAAAATCGATAGGTAACAAGACTGGATCGACGATCTCAACCTCAATAGTTTGTGTAGTTGTGGCTTCTCCACCACTAAAAGCTGTAACTGTAATCTCATAAATTCCTGTTGACTCGTACTCATAACTCGCAACTCCATCCAGTGCTAACTCTTGCGGCTCTTCATCATCGTCTTCACCAAAAGTTACCTCAAACATGGTAGCAAAATCTGCTGACGCGCTCACATCCACAGCAAATGAATTGCTAGGATCTGGAGTTACCTCAATCTCTAGATTTTCTGGCGCACGGAATGAGACCATTAAATCCTTAGTAACCTCAGTTTGTTTACCGTTGACTCCTGTCGCTATGACTCTTACCTGATAATTGCCCTCATCATAGGTATATTGGGTACTCTCACCTAATGCTAATTGTGCACTATCCTCTTCATTACCATCGCCGTAGAATACCTCAAATGTAGTAGCGCCTTGTGCCGTAGGCGTTATTGTCACCAGACCTGTATTGTCTTGAGTGATTTTGAAGGTGAGATCAACATTTTGCGGTGCTGCGATCGCATCTACCTCATCCTGAATATCGTCCTCTTCACAAGCGATCATAGCAAATGCCGCAAACAAGAAGTAAATAAATCTATTTTTCATTTTTAGTATTTTTCTTTTTTAATAGCCAGGATTTTGTTCCCATCGATTACCTGCTAATACGATTTCTTCTAATGGGATAGGAAATAGCTCGTTCTTACCAGATGTGAAACCATCAATTTCTTGAGCGGCACGACCCGTGCGTACCAAGTCAAAGAAATGATGACCTTCTCCAACTAGCTCCAGTCGTCGCTCACGGTAAATCGCGTCTCTAAGTGGCGTTCCCGAGCTTTCTATGTTATCAAGCCCTGCACGCTCGCGTACTTGATTCAAATAATCTCTTGCTTGACCATCATCACGACCTGATCTATTTAGAGCTTCTGCAGCCATCAGAAGAACATCTGCATATCTAATAGCTCGATAGTTATTAGGGTTGGTAAGATTTTGATCTCCTGTATTTAAGTCACCTTCACGAGCGATATACTTTCTATTGTAGTAACCGGTATGCTCAAAGCCTACACTGAATGTTGCATCAAACTCATCTGCATGTTCATCAATATCTAATATTGCGACATCACGACGTACGTCATCATCGTCAAACTCATCGTAGGTTTCTTGTGTAGGCACATTAAAACTAAAGCCTGAATCAAATACGCGATCTTCAGGGTCTGCATAGCTTAAGTTCCTCACGCCGTTGAAACCTACCGCAATATTTCCTTCACTACATTGTAAACAGCCAAAGCCAGCACCTTCAATATCAGAATACTGAATCTCAAATACCGATTCTTCATTATTTTCATTGTCATTCTCAAAGATGGTTGAGTAATCCTCTACCAGCTCGTACTCACCAGAGTCAATCAAATCCACCAGAACGTCTGCCGCTTGATCAAATTGATCTTGATATAAGTACGCCTTGCCTAGCAATGCTTGAGCTGCGCCTTTTGAAATCCTGCCTTCCTGAGAAACTTCATAATCTAAATTATCAACAGCAAAAATCAGATCTTGCTCAATGAGATCATAAACCTCTTCTTGCGGTGTTCTATCGATTTCAAATTGATCACCAAATAAGAGTCTTCTATCTATTGCCAATGGGATGTCTCCAAAAAATTTAGTCAATTCAAAATTGTAGTACGCACGTAAGAACCGTGCTTGAGCAATCACTTGTTCCTTACCATCAAAGTCAGTCTTGTCTTGAAATTCAAGTATGTAGTTGGCACGATTAACACCAGCATACATCCATTGCCATATTTGCTGCAATTGTTCATTAGTTGATGTGTGAATCATGTCATCAATCTGCTGAATGCCAGGAACATCATTAGCATTCTCGCCACCTGCCAATGTGTTGTTGGAGGCTATTTCTCCTAGCATAACATTGATATAGGTGTTTTGCAATTGATCATAAGCGGCGACCAATGCACTTTGATAATCCTCTTCGGAATTAAAGAAGTCTTCTGAATTTTCATCCTGACTCTCTACATCTAGATAGTCGTCCTCGCAGGCAGCGAAACCCAGCGCTGCGATAAACAGTATTAAAAATCTATATTTCATCATTTTCTTAGCTCTTAAAATTTGACATTCATTCCTAGAAGAAACGTTCTAGGTACTGGATAAAAACCTGGATCAATACCACCACCTATAGGCGCACCACTACTGGCACTAGGATCAAAACCTCTATATTTTGTTAAGGTAAATAGGTTGTTGACGGATCCGTAAAACCTTACCTCTTCAATATTTTTTCTGGCACCAGCATCATTAAACGTATATCCCAACTGTAGATTCTGCATTCTTAAAAAGGATGCGTCCTCAACAAAGTAATCAGAGAATATTCTATTGGCAGTTGCTCCGGTTGTCACACGAGGAACTGAATTTGACGTTCCTGGACCAGTCCATCGCGCTAAATCGTTAGTCGTAACGTTTGTAAGATTCTGACTACGTTCATAATTGCGCACCATATCATTACCGATGGATGCATATAAATAAGTCTGAAAATCAAAATTCCTATAATTAAAGGATAAATTAAGACCCATGGTAACGTCTGCAATTGGATCACCTATGTTCACACGATCATCTTGATCGATGACACCATCATTGTTTACATCAACAAATCTTATATCACCTGGCTGGGCGTTAGCTCCCAACGCTATTTGTGATGGATGTGCAGCCACCTCGGCAGCATTTTGAAAAATCCCATCTGTTCTCAAACCGTAGAAATATCCTAGTGGCTGTCCTTCTTCCATACGGGCTGGTGGTAGTTGACCGATACCGAATTGACCACCTTCTATAAATCCTACCGTGTTATTTACATCTAGAACCTCGTTATCAATTACACCTATATTATAATTGACACCATAACTAAATTCATCTGTGATTTCACCATTGTAACCTATCGCAAACTCAAGACCTCTATTGCGCACCGATCCACCATTTACCACTGGCGCTCCTGATCCTGGTGCCGCCGCACCTAGAATTCCCGATACGCTGGTTGTGATAAGTAGATCTTCTGTTCTTCTATTAAAAACATCAAATGAGGTAGTCAAATTCCCGTCTAGAAAATTTGCATCAATACCAAAGTTAGCTACGTATTGTTCTTCCCACTTAAGCTCTGGATTTGAAATGGTTCCTGCGGCTGTTCCAAAAACAAGAACGTCATCAAATGGATAGGTCCCTTCACCGTTAAGTAAGGATGTAAAAGCGAATGCCGGTATTCTATCATTACCCGCGACACCGTAAGAGAATCTCACTTTAAGAAAATCTATCCAATCCTCATCATCCATAAATTCTTCTAACGACGGTACCCAACCAACGCTTGCGCTAGGGAAAAATCCGTATTTGTTACGCGGACCAAAATTGGAGCTACCATCTCGTCTAGCCTGTGCGGTAAATAGGTATTTATCATCGTAACTGTACCTAAGTCTCACGAATTGCGAGAACAGACGTTGATCAAATGTGTCGCCACCGTTTACAAAATTATCTACCACATCTACTGCATTCTCAATGCTGGCATTTGCGATATCATTGTCTGGTATATCAAATCCAGTAAATCCATTGAACTTTCCTGTTGTTCTAAAGGCAGATATACCCAAGGTGGCTTGTACGTTGTGCACTTTCGCGAAAGCGTGCTCATAATTGAGATAGGAGTCAAACGTATAATCACGGAAGTAGTTACTGAATGTATTGTAAACGCTGCGCTCGACATTGAAAACTTTACCAGAACCGTAGAATACCTCTGGAGCAAAACTGTAACCGGAAACTTCGCTGTAGTTGGTCTGGATTCTTGAGGTAAGTTCAAAATCGTTCAAAAAGCTGTAAGTAAGACCAAAATTACCGCTCACCTTAAGAATGTTTGTCTCGTTGAATGAATTGGCGATTTGAGCTATTGGGTTGATAACCTCATTTCCCAGACCTTCGGCCAGTGAAAACTCTCCATCTTCATCTCTAATAGGAATGGTAGGAGCCATGTTGAGAGCATTAAACAATACAGAGCCCAAACCAGATTCATTAATAGCGCGTCTATTGCTATAATTGAGAAGAACACCAGTTTTCATTTCTAGATTATCCAACCAGAAATGATCGAAATTCCCTCTAAAAGTGCTGCGCTGGAATTTTGACTTTTCTGCACCGACAATTCCATCTTGTAATAAAACAGAAGCACCTGCACCATAGGCTGATTTTTCAGTACCGCCACGTATACCAAGGTTATTGAAAAATATAGGAGCATCGTCAAATACCTCATCCTGGTAGTCCACGTCACTCAGCTGTGTAAGATCTGGAAAAGGAATAGGCTCGCCGTTATTTGCAAATGCTTCATTTTTGAGCAATGCATATTCTAGTGCATCGAGTGTTGGAAGCTTTCTTGTGGTTTGTTGGAAGCCTACATAAGCGTCATATTCTAGTTTGAGAGGCTGGTTGCGACGCCCATTTTTTGTTGTGATAATTACTACACCGTTTGATGCGCGCACACCATAAATAGATGCCGTGGCATCCTTGAGTACTGATATGCTCTCAACATCATTAGGATTGATAACACTCAAATCCTCGATGACATTACCATCAACAAGAATAAGTGGTCGCGAATCACCATTTGTCCCTATACCGCGTATTCTTATGTTTGAGGCAGAACCTGGCGATCCTGATTGTGAGGTAATCGTTACCCCTGGAACTGTTCCTTGTAGTGCTTGTTCTATCCTAGTAGGCTTTAATTCCTCAATGGTCTCATTATTAACAATAGATACTGCGCCTGTCACCTCTCTTACAGCTTGAGTACCATAACCTACGACCACCACTGCATCGAGTCCTGCGACATCTTGTTCTAGATTAAAAACGAGTGGACTTCCAGTGTACGTTTGACTTTTAGTTTTATAACCAACATATGAAACCACTATCACAGCACCATCATTTGCTGTAATTGTAAACTCACCGTCAAAGTCTGTTGTTACTGCCGTATTTGTGCCTTTAACTACAACTGTCGCTCCTAGAAGTGGTTCTCCTGTAGTCGCATCTGTGACAGTTCCATTAATTGTTTGCTGTGCAAATGAGAGAGAGCCCAGAAGTAAAAAAGTGATGGTAATAAATCTATTCATCAGTTGATAATTATGATATTGATAAATATAGACTGGTTAAATTATTAATACAGCAATAGAATCATTACAACATCTCTACATTCTCTTAAAATAGCAAAATCTGCAATTCCTGTACTGTTGTAAAACCCGAAAACAGGCGCGAACAGTGTGTTTACTAAACCACTACAACGTTTTAGTAACTGGGTCTTTAAGATGCTTTTCAGTAAATGTTGTGGTGATGTTGTGGTAAAATACAGTAATGTAGCGCGTTTATATAGCTACCAAATATTCAAAAAGGTCAGTTTCCTTATCAAGTTCCATCTTTTTACGCAAACGATAACGCTTAATTTCTACACTGCGAGGTGAGATATTAAGGAGCGGCGCAATTTCTTTTGAGGATAGATTAAGACGTATGTAGATGCTCAATCTCAAATCTCCTGAAGTCAACGATGGATGCCTTGCCTTGATGTTTTTAATGAAGGCCTTATCTGTCATGGTAAAGGCTTGTTCAAAGGTTTTCCAGTCTTGACGTTCGGTCATGTTTTTATGGACTAAATCCTTGACAGCTTTGAGGTTCTTGCTATCATTATTTGCCTGCACTTTTTCCAGCGCTTTTTTGATCTCGCTAAGCGTCTCATTTTTCTTAATCATTGCCATGGTGGTCATGGCAAGTTCTCTATTACGGGATTCAATATCAGTCGTTAGTTGTTTATTGTTGACCTCTGCTAACTCCTTTTGATTTTTAAGTCTTTCTAGATCAAGCTCACGTTGCTTCTTTGTCAGCTCAGCCTCTTGTTTCTTATTGTAATACCATTTGTAAAACACATTAATAAGCACAATCAAAAGAATGGCTAACAAAATGTAAATGATATAAGCTGCCATTGTGCGATAAATGGGTGGTAATATCTCAAACTCTATACGTGCGGTGCTGCCTACTACACCATTGACAACACTGCGCACTTCTAGTTGATAATTATCATCCTCAAGATTTTCAAATATCAATGTGCTTGCAGCTGCTGATACTGACCATTGATCCATATCATCTTTGAGACGATACTGGTACTTTACGTCTGTTAGGGCGTCATACAACGGTGTATGGTAGTTGACCTCCAATTTGCTCGCATCATGCGGTAATTCAAAGCCATTTTGAATATCGATACGTTCCAGCCTGTTATCGTTATAAGTCACCAGGATCTTATCTATGTAAACTAGCGACTGTTTATCCTCAAGTCGCGCTGTATCGAAAATGATGTATCCTTGAGATGATCCCATGAGATATTGATAATCTGTCAGTTTGAACAAACTCTCATAACCAGTTTTCTCTGCTCTTATTTCCTGCGGTATCGCATAGCGCTCAAACTCAAATGTATTTTTTATAGGTTCGACGGTAACTTGTACCAATTGATTTTTCATGAAAAACCAAAACGATTGATCATCCATTGAGATCATTCTGCCAGAAGTGTACTCATCCTCATCCACCAATGCAGATAATTGCTCGTCTTTTTCAAAAGTGTCCGTATCTGGTTCCTTGACATAGAAACCATTTTTATTAGCATAAATCAGGCGGTTTTTGAGCTTTATTAGATCAGAATAAGTGCCTTTACCAACTTCGTCTTTTAATTCTACATTGGTAGCTTTATTAAAATCAGCGTCTAGCGTTATCTCGAACAAGCCTTTATATTCATGACTTACATAGACTACATTGTCGCGTACAGCAAAATCCTTTGAGCTCACGTCAAATCCTGTAATCTTGTTTCTGACCTTCCAGGAACTTCCAATACGCTCGAGCACGTATAAACCATCATAATTTCCTTGCAATAGCAAATTGTCTTGGCCTGGAATTTTTTGAATATCCCATGAACCGTTGATGCTCGCAATTTGTGTAGCTTGATCCTTACTTATATTAAATGTGCCTTTGTTGTGACCACAAAATAACGTACCATCAATTTCGACAAGGTTCCATACTTGGCCTTGCGTACCTTCTATAAGTTTAAATGCGTTATCTCTAGCATCACGCAAATACAAACCTTGATTAGTACCTAGATAGGTTTGATCATCCTTTACAAAGGCATCATACACAGTACCCAATTCGCCTACTCTATCAATAAAAGTGGTGAAACGCGCGTTTATATTTACGTAATCGATACCATTGTCCAGACCCAACCATAGATTTCCATCTAGATCTTCGTACATAGAAAGGATCGTGTTGTTGGATAATCCATTGCGCTGATTCAACTGCATCTCAATTGAGCCGTCTTTTTCAATAAAAAATAATCCACTGTCGATGGTGCCTGCAGCTATTCTACCATCTGACAATATGGTAGCTGAATAAATCACTATATCCTTATCAACCTGATTTTTTGAAATTAGAGTAACTTCTCTTTCTTCAATGTGGAAAAGCGAATTGGCAGAAGTGATGAACACAATGATATCATCTTGAACAGCCATGGTAATGACATTACCATCATCTTGCGACAGGCCGTGAACCAGAATCGAGGCTCCATCCACAATCTCGTAAAGACCATCATTAGCGATGTTATAAAAAACCCTATTTCCTACCTTAAAGACTTTGGTTAGTGCTGGGTTTTGTAGAATTACTTCGACAGTTTTTGAATCTGGATCATAAGAATACAAGCGGTCAAGCGACTGTACCAGCAACGTGGATCCATTAGGAATCAAGTTCCAGAACTGCTCATCTTCAAGAATATCAACCTCAAGCGTTTCTACAAGTGATGTATATTTTAATGATCCATCTGGTTGTGATTCCCAAAAACCAAAATCCATATAAGCGCCAGAATATAATCGATCCTCATACCACGCGACAGATCGCATGATACTCTCATTGTAAGTAGGATATACTGTCCACTGCTCACCGTTATATTCTAACAATCCAGCACCGTTGGCGAAATACATGCGCCTATCATCAGACTGGGCAATCATCCAGTTTTGATTCTGGGCTTGGTACTGTGCAGGAGAAAAATTAGAAATAGGTGGCAGCTCTTGAGCCATACCATGGCTCAAACAGATCATGAAATAAAAAAGGAAAAACGTGCAATATTTCATAGTGCGTCCTAAAACTACTACAATCTATCTACAACCGCGAGAACATTGTCTTACTTATTGAAACCGCGCAGTTTTATGGCCGTCAATACCTTCTTGGTGTACAGCGGGAAATCTGCATTTTGAATCCAGCTGTAATAACCAGGCTCTGCTTCCAGCACGTCCACGACGCGTTTGCCTTTGTGCTTACCAAAGTTGAAACATTCCTCACCTTTCTCATTGTAAGCAAGCATACCGGCAAAATCCACTGGCTTGCGTCGCGTTGAGAATTCAGCAAGGGATTTCATATCGTTTTCTAGCTCTGGATATCTATCCAGCTGCCCCTTTAGGACTTCATAGGTAGCAATGGTATCTGCCTCGGCGCTGTGAGCATCTGTCAAGTCTTTGTTGCAGTAAAACTTATAGGCAGCCACCAGTGTGCGCTGTTCCATCTTGTGAAAAATGTTTTGCACGTCTATCGCATTGCGGTTACCCATGTCAAAATCAACGCCAGCACGCAACATTTCCTCAGCAAGTAAGGGAATATCAAATCTATTAGAGTTGAATCCAGCAAGATCACTATCCTTGATTAGATTGTTTATCTCGTGCGCCAGCTCTTTAAAAGTAGGTTGATTAGCAACCATCTCATCAGTAATACCGTGCACGGCAGTCGTCGCGGCAGGAATTGGCACAGTAGGATTTACACGGTAGGTATAAGTCTTCTCGGTTCCATCAGGAAGCACCTTGTGAACGGAAATCTCCACTATTCGATCTTTAGAAATATTGGTACCTGTAGTTTCTAAGTCAAAAAAACAAATAGGTCTGTGTAACTGTAACTGCATAATAATGGTGGTTGTAAGATGGTGGTTTGTTTAGCTTTCGCGAAAGCTTACTCTCAAAAATCTGTATCTTTAAATACAAATATAGGTTGCTCATAAGCTTAAGGCATGCTTATTGAAACCTGATTTATATAAAGTTAGAGCATGAAAAAGTACCTGATAGCATTATTAATAATCTTACCAGTGGTTATGCTGGCGCAGGAAGAAGAGCAAGAAACCCGTAAAATCATCACTTTAGAAGTAAGTGGCTCGTCGTCGAACTACCATTTAAAAGATGCTCCGGCTATGGCCGCAGCTGGCGAGTATGTATACATCTCTTACGGGATCGCGCCGGCGTTCAATCCTGGCTTTAACAGCTATGTTTTAAAGGAATATGGGATCACGGTGATAAGTAATGGTTGTATGACGAGTGCAGGCCAGATGGCAACGGCCTCAGCTTTTAAAAAGGAGATCGAGAAGAAGTACGGCGAGCATTTTATGCACGATGAATTTGAAAAATTTAAAAAAGCTAGAAGTTAATGAAGTATTTGACTATCCTCTTTTTACTAGTTAGTACCACTTGCCTCGCTCAACACGATGGCATTGAAATAGATGTAGTTAAAGGACATAAAAAAATCACCTACACGGCCCAAAATACGACCAGCGACACGCTGGATCTGTTTTTTAAAGTCATCAGTGACGGTTTCCGTCGCAGTGCAGATAGACCGATTATCACGACTGTACCTGCAAAATCTACCATCAATCTACTCACACTTATTCCAAAGAAAAATGCGGATACAACGCACACTTACATTGCCGTAGTGACAAAACCTGAGCATAATATCCAGATAAGAAAAACAGATACAGTGGTGCGCGAAATAAGAAAAGTAGATCCTGTCAAAAAATCTGGTAATTAGTCTTGCTTGAATAATTCCTTGCGCAATAAGACAGCCAAGACTGCAAAATATAGTAGGTAACTTATCGCGTGCGCCATTACAATACCTTCAGTGTCATATTTTCTCACTAGGACATAGCTTGCTATGAGAAATGTTCCTAGACTCACAACCTCGGCAATCAGATATCTTTTCAAGTCGTTTTGAGCAATGAACCACATGGCCAATACGGTGGTGATTATTTTAATGAAATCACCGATGAGCTGCCATTTGAATAGCACCAGCATTCCTTCAAACTCTTCAGTAAATAGAATACTGACTATCAAGTCTCTAGTGATAAAAATAGTCACGAGACCAGCAGCTAGCGGCAAAAGCAATGTCTTGTAAAAGTCAAGGCTTACCATCTTAAGATTTGATGCATCACTGGACTTGCTGAATTTAGGCAACACATACATACTGATAAGCGTAGTGAAAAACAGCATGTAGTAAGATGATACGCGCTGTATCGCTTCCCACAAACCTGCGGCATCATCATTGACCACGGCACGCAAATCCTGTCGCACCAAAATATGGACCACAGGAATCAGCACCGCACTCGCAAGCGCCATAAAGCTGTAGGATAATAAAGGCTTTAAACTGTTTTTGTCAAATGATCCCGTAATTGATGGAAAAAGAGGCAGGTCTTTTCTATGGTAATACCAAATGACGATTGCCGTCACACATTGTATGATAGGTGCGATAACAATACCTGTCAAAGCACCGCTTAATTGATTCGTATAAATCAACCATGCACTGACGGCAAAAACCAATACATTGACTGCTATATTAAGAGAAATGAATCGCTTGTACCATTCAAATCCCTGCATCATGGATGCGATGAAAATGAATAATGTATAGAATGGTAGTGAGATAGCCAGATACTTAAAAACATAGGCATAGCTAGTTTCCAGTCCTATCAAGTAATTATCCAGCACCGAGGCAAGAAAGAAAGTAGTGATTCCTAATATTACTGATATAGCAATACCAGCTATCCAGGCCGTGCTATATATTTTGCGCAACTGTTGTGGCTCTTTTTTGAGACTTGCTGCATGTCTTACCAGACCATTCTCAAGACCTAGCACGCTAAAGGTTTGTACGCCTTGCATGAAATTGCGCAGATTACCCAACACACCCAATCCTGTAGCACCTGCAAAAACGGCTAGAATATAAGACATCGCAGAGCCAAGACCTATGCGTACCAAAATCTGGATAGAGTTATATCCAGCCACCTTGAGCAATAAATTTTTATTTAAATACTTGAATAGATGTCTCATTCAAAGCTGTTCACGGTATCAATCACTCGTTGCACTTCCTGATCACTTAATAATGGGTGACACGGAATGCTCAGTTGGGTTTTATGCAGTCGTTCTGTAACGGGAAAATTAAATGCGTTGAATTCAGGATAGACCTCTTGATGATGTGGCGGAATTTTATAATGAAAATTAGTACCGATTCCAGCGGCATCCATATGCTGCACCAGTCTACCTCGATCATCAGAATATATTGGGAAAACATGATGCGCATTGTGCTCGATCCATAAAGAATTAGGCACCTGTATTTTTTCATGTTTGATGCTGGAAATATAGGTTTCTGCGATCTCGCGACGTCTCGCATTGTCTTGATCTAGTAATGGTAAACGATTTGAGAGAAAACCTGCTTGCAAGGGATCCAATCGCGAGTTCACACCTAGAACGTCATTGACATATCGCGATTCACGACCATAGTTGGCTATTTTCCTGCACATGCTTCCCAGCTCTTCATCATCTGTCACGATGGCTCCAGCATCACCTAATGCGCCCAGATTTTTGGTTGGGTAAAAGGAAAAAGCACTGGCTCTGCCGCGTGAGCCAGATCGCATTCCTTGATCGGTTCTAGCGCCGTGGGCTTGAGCAGCGTCAGTGTAGATGGGTATTTTTTTTGCTTTCGCGCCTGCCTGCCGGTCAGGCAGGAAAGCATACACCTCATCATCCACCAGTTTACCATAAATATCTACCGCAATTACTCCATGGATGTTATCTAGCTGGTTCTTGATTTTATCTGCCGTGAGCAGTAATTCATCCACATCTACAGGAACAGGTATACAGCCTGCATTAGTGATGCTCAAGAATGTTGCGATGTAGGTATGTGCAGGCACCAGAATTCTAGCAGCTTTAGTTAAAACGCCTAACTCAACATCTGCACGCAGAATGATTTCTAGAGCTTCCAGACCGTTTGCAACGCCTATACAATGTTGGACACCGCAGTATGCGGCAAATTCGTTTTCAAATCGCGTGACCATATCGCCACCTATGTAGGTGCCACTATCATGCAAATGCTGCATGACGTCAAGATCCTGTTGCAGGAAACGACCTTGCAGGGACTTGAGATCTAGATATGGGATAGGAGCTGCCATCAAGCGGTTGAAGTTAATCAATTAAGAAAACTCACGTGGCAAAAGCCGCTGTCACCCGTTGCAAATTGAGAAGTACATTAACGGCAAGTAAAACAAACAAGATGACATTGACTGCTAGTCCAATAGTTTTGACTCTTGAACTAGGTTCCCGTAAACTTAGCATGGCAAACACAAAACCTGCCAGAACCGTTACAAAAAACAGGGTGATCAAATAACCTACAATGTCGTCCAGCATGGTGCTGCCGTCTCTATTGATGACAGATAAGGTTAGGAAAACCACTAATAATATAATGCTGAATGCTGCCAGGTGATAGCTGCGCTTAGAATGTTTCATGCTGTAAAAGTATAGGTTGCCGTAGCAACTTTGAGCTGCTTGCCGCCTAATTGTTTTTTAAATCGTAGAAGTCCTTGATTGATGCTACCATCGCGTTCATTGACGATACCTAGATCGATGTGTTTTTTACCATCTTGTCTGGCCTGTGCAATTAATTCCAAGTAAAGATAATCCATGGCATTTTTTTCAAACCCTAGACTGGTACTAGCCGCATACTGAATCTTAAGAATGTTGCCAAAATCAAAAACTAGTATTCCTGCAATTGGTTCCTGATCAAATTCTACTATGTGAAGTTTTATGCCGTCTGGGAATCTGGATTGTAAGAGCTGTATTTCAGCTAGCGAGTGAACTGGTGTTGCGTTGTGCCTATTTTTTAAGGATGGCACCAGAATGTTGTTCCAGTAATATGCAAGATCTTCTGATTGCTGTACTTGTAATTGATCAAACTTACCGTTGCGGTATCCTATGGTTTTTTTGGCGCTAGGTTGCCAGTCAGCGAGATCGATGACGACATCATCGGCTGTATCATTAACGCTGTAACCATTGCTATTGAGAGCGTCAAATGTTTTTTGATAGATATCATCATAAATCGCTGGCGGCAGCTTGATTTTTAGGTTTATAATGCTGTTGTTCTGAGAATAGTCCAGTAAGGCTTGATGCAAATTATCTAGGTCGGTCGCATCTGCTGATACGATCCAACCAGCGTAGGTCAAGCCGTTATGGGAAATCAAATGATCATCTACTACATGTGCTGGAAAGCAACCTCTCAGATTATCATCATCGAATGCCATGAGACTGTGATCCTGAAATCGGTCGCTGTGATATTCCATAAACTCACGCTCGTGCAGGAAACATCCATTGACAGATTGCTGTATAAAGTCATTCCAAGCAGCACGATCGCTAGATGTGTATAGTCTTAAACTCAATGGTGTCATTTGATGTGCTAAGATAGGCAGCACGGTCCTTAATCAATACATCCAAAAGACTGATGGTAGCTGCGTGAGTGATTGACGTGGAAATCCTTGTAATGGCGCGAGAGCGGCATTGCAAGATTGTAACAAAAAGCACGACCCCATGAATTTCTCTGTAGAAATTCAAGGGGTCACGCCCGTATGGTAATCAATAGGATGCTAGCCTAGCTCTTTGGCATGGCGTTTACGCTCGTTTTCATCAAGGTAGATCTTGCGCAATCTCAAGAAATTGGGCGTTACCTCAACGTACTCGTCCTTTTGTATGTATTCCAATGCTTCCTCTAGCGTGAACTTCACTGGTGGCGCGATCTTTACCTTATCGTCGTTACCGGCACTACGCACATTTGAAAGCTTCTTGGTTTTGGTCAAATTGAGGACTAGATCGTCTGGACGTGAGTTCTCGCCTACCACCTGACCGGTGTAAATTTCTTCACCTGGTGCGATGAAAAACTTACCACGATCCTGCATCTTATCCATAGAATATGGAATGGAAGTACCCTTTTCCATGGAGATCAAGGAACCGTTGATACGTCCAGGAATCTCACCTTTATAAGGCTCAAAACCAACGAAGCGGTGGTTCATAATCGCCTCACCAGCTGTTGCGGTGATCAATTGGTTTCTAAGACCGATGATACCACGCGATGGGATCTTGAATTCACAGATCATGCGCTCACCTTTGGGAGCCATGCTAGTCATCTCACCTTTTCTCATGGTCACCATCTCGACGGCTTTACCGCTCACGTTTTCTGGCAGGTCAATGGTCAACTCTTCAATAGGCTCGCACTTGACACCATCAATCTCCTTGATGATTACCTGTGGCTGGCCTATTTGTAGCTCGTATCCTTCACGACGCATGGTCTCGATCAATACGGAAAGGTGCAGTACACCACGGCCGAAGACCATGAATTTATCTGCAGATCCTGTATCGTGAACCTGCAACGCGAGGTTTTTCTCAAGCTCCTTTGTCAGTCTGTCTTTAATGTTTCTAGAGGTTACAAATTTACCGTCCTTACCAAAGAATGGTGAGTCGTTGATGGTAAACAGCATGCTCATCGTTGGCTCATCGATGGCGATGGTTTCCATAGCTTCTGGATTCTCAAAATCTGCAACGCTGTCGCCTATCTCAAATCCTTCTAGACCTACTAGTGCACAAATGTCACCAGCGTGAACTTCGTCCACTTTGGCCTTGCCCATACCGTCAAAAACGTAAACTTCCTTGACGCGTGCCTTAACTTCTGACCCGTCACGCTTACAAAGCGTTACCTGTTGGTTTTCTTTGATAGAGCCTCTTTTTACACGTCCTATCGCGATACGACCAGTGTAGTTTGAGAAATCAAGCGATGTAATCAATAATTGTGTGGTTCCTTCTTCTACTTTAGGCGCTGGAACGTGCTCAATGACCATATCAAGTAATGGCTCAATATTTTCGGTCTCGTCTTTCCAATCCTCAGACATCCAGTTGTTTTTGGCACTACCATAAACCGTTGGGAAATCAAGTTGCCACTCTTCGGCACCCAATTCAAACATGAGGTCAAAAACGGACTCGTGCACCTCATCTGGTGTACAGTTTTCCTTATCTACCTTGTTGACAACCACGCACGGCTTGAGGCCTAGGTCGATCGCCTTTTGCAATACAAAGCGTGTTTGTGGCATAGGGCCTTCAAAGGCATCAACGAGCAATAACACACCATCTGCCATATTGAGTACGCGCTCTACCTCACCACCAAAATCGGCGTGACCAGGCGTGTCGATGATATTAATCTTAGTTCCCTTGTACATAACGGACACATTTTTTGCAAGGATGGTAATACCACGCTCGCGCTCGATGTCGTTATTGTCAAGGATCAATTCTCCTGTGGCCTCGTTCTCACGGAATATCTCACAGTGGTGTAATATCTTGTCTACCAGGGTTGTCTTACCGTGGTCAACGTGTGCGATAATCGCAATATTTCTAATGTCTTTCATAAATAGCGCTCCTTAGCGGCTGCAAAAGTACTCTTATTTATTGGTTTATAGTCAAGTAGGGCGTTAAAGTGGTATTTGTTATAGTTTATTGATTAACAGCTATCTAGTTTTTTTTGGATTTAGTCAGGATACCGCTTTCGCGAAAGCGTGCGTGAACAGTTTGTGTTGCAACGATCTAGGATATCAAAACCAATATCCACAGTTTATTTTTGATTTTCATTTTCTTTTTATTCCGCTTTCGCGAAAGCGAAATAGATTCCATCGTACATGCTACTAATAGATTGATGAAGTACAAAAGACCACAGTTTTCATATATTGCCTATAAAGAGATAGACAATTAAAAACTTCATCGATTACCTTAATGAGCGATTTCCCGTAGTCAATATGGGATTGTTTGCTGTATTATTCTTTACCGTAAGAGCTGTAGCTTTTGACGGGCAAAACAATCCAATAGATAATGACTTGCAAAAATCCTGGTGGTGGATTGTTACAGGCGTTATAGCAGTAATCTCATTTTTCTTCAGACTTAGGGTGTTTGACGAGATTAAGGATTTTTCCATAGACTCTGTCAATCATCCCGATAGGGTTCTTCAAAGTGGACGTGTCCATTTAAAGCAGTTGCAGATCATAAGTTATTCGCTAATCGCGCTTGAAGTAGGATGGTCTTTGCTAACAGGTGTGCCCACATTCCTAGGCTGGCTTGCTGCTGTAGGCTATTCCCTATTGATGCGTTATGAGTTTTTTGTACCTGTGTTTTTAAAAAAGAGCCTTATCCTATATGGGTTCACGCACATGCTTATCATGCCGCTCATTATTTTATGGATATATGTGGCACACGCAGGTTTATATTTTCCATTAGCTTTCTGGTACGTGTGTGCAGCATCTTTGTTAGCAGGTTTTAGCTTTGAGATAGCGCGCAAAATTCATGCTCCTAGCCATGAAAGATCAGGAATCGATAGCTATTCAAAATCGTTAGGATTCAAAGTTGCTGTAGGCACATTACTTATTGTCTTGGCTGGTGGTCTAGCAGTTCAATATCTTCTATTAAATGCACTCGCTGCCAATTGGTATGTGGTAGCGTTGATAGGCATCATTTATCTGCTGTTACTGATTCTATACATCACGAACCTGAGGAAGCCTGATGAAAATCAGTTGAGGAAAGGTGAATTGCTGGTAAGCCTGTTCATGATAGCCAGTTACCTGAGTGTCATTATAGTAGTCAATTTTCTATGATTCAAAAAGCCTATACTAATAACATGGGCGGCAAGGCTCGTGGCCTCTATAGATTGAAAGAGCTAGGATTAGATGTTCCCGATTTCATAGTGATACCCTATGATGTTTTCAAAAATGTGGTGGAAAGACATAATGATCCTGATATTCTGACACAGCAATTGGAGAAATATAAACTGGATCAACAAGTGGTAAGCAGGGTTGAAGAAGCTCTAGCGAAATGGGATTTTCCTAATCAAAAGATAGCCGTAAGATCATCCATTCTAGATGAGGATGGTAGCGATCATTCCTTTGCTGGTATGATGGACAGTTATTTAAATCTCTATGATAGAGAGAGTGTGTTTGAAGCAATAAAGAAGTGTGCGGCAAGTGCCTATTCACATCGATCCATCACTTACCGCGAGGAGAACGAGTTGCCCTCACGAGCACGTCCAGCAGTCCTCGTACAAAAACAGATCAACGCAACGGCCAGCGGCGTGATTTTCACGACGTCGCCTATTTATCCTCAAGAGGTTGCCATACACATGGCGCAAGGCCTGGGCGACAAATTGGTGAGCGGTCAAGTAGCGGCAGATGAGTTTTATTACTTGAAAAAATCTGGGAAATTACACCGCTGCATGACCACCGATAATCTAGATTTCAATAATGATATATTAGAAGATCCGTCTAGTAGAGAAGATAATGACACGATAGGCACATTGCCTGATTATGTTCATCAGGATTTGTTGGATTACGCTTTCGCGAAAGCGGAACAGATAGAAGCCTTATACGGTCCTAGTGACATTGAGTTTTGTATAAAAGATGACCAATTCTATTTTCTACAATTAAGACCTATTACGACCAAGATTCCCGATGTCACCGTGTTTGATAATTCAAACATTCAAGAAAGTTATTGCGGTGTGACCACACCATTGACGTTTTCATTTGCGACACGTGCCTATGGTACTGTTTATAAGCAAACAATGAAAGTGGTAGGCATCAACCAGCGGACGATTGACGACTATCAAAACGTACTCAATAATTTGCTGGCGCTTAGAAAAGGTCGCATTTATTACAACATCAATAACTGGTATCGCGGCCTGCAGCTGTTGCCATCCTTTAGCCAAAACAAGGAAGACATGGAGGCAATGATGGGACTGGAAGAGCCTGTGGATTTTGTAATTGACACCAAAAAAAGTTGGCGAGAAAAAATACAATTACTGCCGTCGCTTATTCTGAATCTGTCGCGATTACTGCTTGAATTTAAACGCCTTAAAAAACGTACCGAGCGCTTTAAACACGATTTTAATGAGGTGTATCGCAACTTTTATCGTGACTCAAATCCTTCGGTATCATTGCAAGAGTTCATTAAACGCCGTCATCAATTAGATGAATTATTGTATCAATGGGACGTGCCTATCATCAACGACTTTAAGGTCATGATGAGCAATGGTAAGGTAAAACGGGCATTGGAAAGCATAGGTATCAAGAAAACGGAAGCTTTTCTAGCCCTTTATTTATCAAATGATCATGAGATTGAAAGTGCCTTTCCTACCAGACTTATGATTGATCTAGCAAGCGAAGTTGATCGTGATCCAGAGTTATGTAAACTTATAAAAGCCTTACCTCAAGAATTGCATCATCAAATTAAAGCTAGCTATCCAGAATTTTATTTGAAGGTAGAAGATTTTATGGATAGATATGGTGATCGCACTATTGGCGAACTGAAGCTTGAGACTATCACCATGCGGGTTCAACCTCAAATTTTCTATCAATACCTTAAAAACTTATTCGGCTACCACAGTATTGATAAAGCTCCACAAAATTTACAGGATACAGCAAAGAAAGAGCTGGTGGAAGCCCTAGATGGTAAGTCCTTTTTTACAAAGCGATCTGTCATTAATAAGCTCCATCAATTACAGGATAGCATTAGACGTCGCGAAAGTTTGCGACTGGACCGTACCAGGTTATTCGGTATGTATAGAACTCTTTATAGACAGTATGCCTCGCATCTAAAGAATCAAGATTTTATTGATCAAATAGATGATATATTCTACCTGACAGAAGATGAATTGATCAATGATCAACAAGATCATTTCAAAGAGCTTATCACAGAACGTCAAGGCCTTTTTGAATCATATGAATCTCAAGAAGTACCATCTCGTATTGTCCAGCCATATCCACCGGTAGGAAATGAAAAGCCTAAACTTGATGACAATGAATTAATGGGTCAAGGTTGTCATCCTGGTGAGGCAACTGGCGAGGTTCTCGTTATCACAAATCCTACAGATGATTTGAATGTCAAAGACAAAATCATAGTCGCTCAACGTACTGATCCTGGATGGTGTGCGTTATTTCCATCTTGCCGTGCTGTCATTATTGAAAAAGGAAGCATGCTTTCCCATTCGGTTATCTTACTACGTGAATTAGGAATTCCAACGATTATCAATGTACCTGCGGTGACTAAAATCTTGAAAACCGGTCAAGAAATTAAAATGAATGGCAGTACTGGCCACATTCAAATAATACAGAGAACTACTAAGAATGATTGAGCGGAAAGTTTATGAAAAAGGTACAGTAGTAGATCAACCATGGGCAGATCTATATGAGGTGGTTTATGGCGAGTTGGAATTTAAACCTGATGAGCCTGCTCATGTTACTCAGTGGCTTTTTAATCACTATGCATCTAGCAATGATATCATTGTTTACAAAGCTACAGGTAGTTTGAGCCTTGTGGGAATTTTTCCACATGGATCTGATACTGCTTATTTCGGCTATTGGGAAACCATCAATGATCTTGATCTTAACCAGCAAGCATTTAAACTGCTGGAAGAGGATGCTTTAAGACAAGATTATACCAGCGTGGTAGGACCATTACATTTTAATACATATCATCGATATAGGCTGCGATTAGGATCAGTACCTAGTTGGAAAATGTTTGATAAAGAACCCGTAAATCCTACATACTATCCAGAAATTATGGAACAATTAGGGTACCGCATCAAAAACACTTTTCAAAGCCATTGTTTATCTCATGAGGTAATTGAGCAAATGTATGAGGTGGCAAAGTCATTGAGTAAACAACAAGTTCCAGAAGAAATTATAATCAGCCAACTGGATAAATCCTTATGGCTAAAGTATGCTGATCAGATATTTGAACTAACGTCTCAAATCTTTTCTGGCAATGCAAACTATAGTGGCGTTACAAGAGCCGAATTTGATTTGCAATACAATGCTGCGTTTGCGGCTGGTCTGTGCCCGCATTCCTCAAGCTTGCTTATCGATACCGTAAATGATAGACTAGCTGCGTTAAGTTTATGCCTGCCTAATTACCATGGTTTAGAAACATCAACTCCTGTGTATGAAGATGATTATGCATCGCTGCAACAGCCTACTTTACTTGCTAAAACCGTAGGCGTGCATCCAGATTATAGAGGACAAAACTTAATGAATGCTATGGGTATGTATGGAAGTGCTGGTTTTATAAATAGGTACGATCAAGTAATTTTTTGCTTGATGAAAGAAGATAATGCATCGCAAAATTTCACTAAATATCTTAAGAAAGAAACAGCATTGTATGGATTGTTTGAAAAATCAATTGGTTAAATAATCCTCGCAAAATTGATCAAGTAAAAAATAGGTCTGGTAAACGCGTTCCAAAAATGGATAAGGAGTAATCTTGTGAGCCATAGTATACAAACCTAATCTGTGCAGCGCAAATTGAGATGCAGCAAGTTGTAGTGTCCCGACAAATTCTGGTAACTCTTGTGGATAGTCGTAGTTAACATTGAGATGCTCGTGATAACGATTGATCAGGGTTTCTATCTCACCTTTTCTATCTGCGGTGATTGCAAAACAAATAAATTCTGCAAGATCATAGTGAGGTATGTGCATAGTTGCCAGTTCCCAATCATAAAGCAATAAGCTATCATTTTTAATACAGCAATTGCGCAGGTTGCAATCATTATGAATGATTGTTTTGGGCAATTCATCTAATCCTGCGTAAAGTTGAGGTATCTTCTCTAAGTATCTCTCAAGAACAATGCATTGCTCTGACGTGATCAAATTAAGATCTCGCGAATTGTTCAATAGACTAGATAGGACAGGTTTTATTTTCTTGTAAAAATTAGAGCTAGGTAAATCATACTGCCATTCATTATCTATCAATCGATCAGCGAGATGCAAAGCATCACCATGCCAACTAGCTAGATCTATGATGGCGCTGGACAAGTCATTATGTGTCCATACTTCTGGCTGCATGACCGTGTTGAGATTTTGCTGCGCGTACAGATCTTCCATAAGTATCATGAATATCCCTTGTTTTTCATCGCGATGCGTACCATAAATAGTTGGCATAACAGCGTGTGTTACATGCTCATATAAGTACAATTCCTTGAAATGACTGTTTTCAAATCCCATTAAAGTAGCATACGCTGGATACACGTCCTTTAAAGGCGATGAGGAAAGTTGAGATAGTCCAGTTAGCATTTCAGATGTTTCAGAGCCAAAGGTCTTTACCTTGAGAACCATTTTTTGTTTCTGAGGCTCTTGGTTTATGCGGTAATCTACACTATAGCCAAAGTGCCCAACCGATAATCCTTGCTGTGACTGATTAAGCGATGTTAGAATACTTGATGAATTATCAATCGCATAAGGCTCAAGCGATAATATCTTAACCTTTTTTTCCAATCTATCACTCATCATTTGTGCGATGAAATTTTTGGAAATCTCTATCAAAAAGCTGTCATTTTTTCCAGTTCGTGTACTCTAGCAGGATCTGGATGGATTTGAAGCACACGCTTGTTTAAAAAATAGAAACATGCAGTCGTTGCGATACACTGATATTGAAGCCTTGCCTCCATCTCCGCATCAGACTGGCGAGTAATTTGTTGATCCTGAAGCAAGTTCCAATACACAAGCTTTAAAGACCGTGATCGGGAGAACAACTGTGATACGGCAGATTGAAAATCTGCAGGACTTACGTATTCAAAAATGTTTGATAGTGAGGCTTTGGTAACTTCTTGCCCTGGCGCAGAATTCAAGTAATGCATTGCTTCATCCTTAACCACAGTGACTTTATGAACTTGTCTGGCAATGGTATCAAAATTTTGTTCCTGATAACATGCTGGCCATAAATGAGGATCGATATTCTCGCAACCGTACATGAAGAACCTTGAATAAAAGTTATGGTTCAGTAATTCAACTTTTGAATGTTCTAGTAATCGCTCATAAAACACTTCTCCTGTCGATTGACTCGTATAAGTGAAGAGCTTTGGGTCACGTCCTTGTGACAAATTGTTCTTATTAAAATAGCTGATGAATAATTCCTTGAATGCAGAATTGTCCAGTTCATCAATAAAAAAATCGGCTTGTTGTGATAATTCTTCAAATTTGAACAACTTATCTACTTTAGGCTTTAGATCAACTGGTAGTGATTCATAGAATCCGTGTATATATCTTTCCAGCCTACCCGATTCCATCACCTTATCACCTGTGGTTTTGAAAAACGCCTTTGTCCATTCTAGCAAGTCCTTATCCATAGTCGCTGACAGGATTTGTATCACTTGCTCTTGCGATATTTTATTAGACAAACCCAAGAAAGAAGTCAATAATTCGTGATTGTGGTACTGGTATATGTGCAACTTAACCCTTAGTAATTGATTTTGATGCTCATTGACATCAACCGCAGTTACACTTTGTGGCTCGTCCAGCAAAGCATTAAGTGCATTACATCCAGCCGATGTAATGACCAGCACGTGATCCTGTGTATTGATGTCAAGTGCACGCCGCATGTTATCGCCACTTTCCCATATCATGGAATAACGCAATTGATCTAGATCTATATTAGAAAAAGCTGACTTCATAAGTCATTATAACGAATTTTGGACAAATGTCTTGCATCTACTGGCAGAAATGGATGTTTCTCGACGAGAATCGACTGTATATCGATAATTTTTGTCAAGCAATCAATTACTCGATTACTAGATGCAAATCCAGAGAAATGGATGCTTGCCTTATTGGGATAAATGATTACTCCAACTTGCGATATTTCTAGCTTGGATAATAAATAATGCTCTATTTGATATGCATAATATCCACCGTAGGTCATGGCATTATCCTTGCGCGCAACTAGATATAGCTCGTTATTTAAAAGATATCCGTAGTCACCGGTGTGATAAGACGACTTACTAATCACATGTTTCCCAGAGACCACGATCTCTCCTATAATGTCGCCATCACCGTTTTTCACCGCGTCATCCTCAATAATTTCAAGCTCGATATCTGGATGAATGGTTCCTACACAGTAGCCTAAAAGTGGATCAAGCGATGCATTGTATTCTTTTACTGCTATGGGCTCTGCCTCGGTAGATCCGTAGATGACGTACAATTGAGC
Organism: Nonlabens ponticola; assembly: GCF_003966335.1. Taxonomy (NCBI): domain Bacteria; kingdom Pseudomonadati; phylum Bacteroidota; class Flavobacteriia; order Flavobacteriales; family Flavobacteriaceae; genus Nonlabens; species Nonlabens ponticola. The sequence continues at coordinate 2,665,696 of NZ_CP034549.1, forward strand.
GTATTGAAATGCAATTGATACTCTATCCAGTAATTTGTTAGGGACTGGAGAACCGCCTATACCAATCATTCTTACAGTAGAAACATCAAACTCTCCATCGCTGGATTTTTCTATACAATCCAACAGATGTGTAAAATAAAACACATTACCCGTCAATCTAGTCACGCCATGTCGCATGATTTGCTTGAGAATCCTCTCTGGCTCAAGGTTCTCTAGTTTCCAATCAGGTATATCTGGTACGACCGTTGTCACTCCAGCATTGAGATTATGCAAAAGCAGGTTAGGAAAAAGAGGTAAATCGATCTCGTCGTCTTGAGGATAAAATATCTTTAGAATAGCCTCGTGCTGGTTGATAAGATCTTGGTGGGTACGCTGGATAGGCTTACTCACATCAGTACTGCCAGACGTATGCGATATGAGAGCTAATGTATCACCATCCAGAACCTTAAGTTTAAAAAATCTATTTTTTGAAAGAGCTATTCCTTGCAGCATTTGAATACCTAGACTATTACAAAGTACCCTAATGAGAAAATTGTTAGAATCAAGTATCAAATATCTGATTTTGTGATTCCAAATAAATGATAGCAAATGCCACTTAGAACTTTGACGAGGTAAACTCGTGAGTGCGACACCTTGATGCAAACTCGCTAGGATAACATGCAAATTTTTATTTGAAATACTAGACATTGGCAGTGCGAGCGAATTTTTCACGGTACCCAGTGAATTAAAGTAACTCTCAAAAGAAATAACTCTATCAGCCAATTGCCCGTATGTCAATTCTAGAATAGCTGGATTTGGCCAGATAATCGCCGTCTTTTGAGCATGCTTTACAGCTAGGTCAAAGAAAGTAGCAAGGAGGTTGGGCATAGGTATTTAAAAGTAGTGCGTTCAATGTACAATTTATTTAATGGCCGTCATTGTAAGATGAGATCGAGCTAGGTTACAAATCGACAATAAGGATCGATGTTACTATCATTAATTTAGAAATTGGTGCCTGTCAATGATCTCAATCCGTTTCATAGCCACGCAATTTCCTTGTTCATTAGTAAGTTTTCAGTACGCTTTCGCGAAAGCGAACTAACCAACATTACCCAAACAATAGTAAGTCGTTCGAATATTCTCCAGCTCCTAAAAAATGACCTCTTAATTAATTTTGTTTAAGATTCTAATTCCCAAAGAACATCACTGCATTAAACTTTAAACCGTAAACTAAAGCAATGAACAACTAGCTACCTTTGAGTCAAAATAGCCTAATGCCCATAAAAAATATCATCTTCGATTTTGGAGATGTGTTTATTGATCTAGACAAAACGTTTGTTTTTAAACAGATGCCAGTAGATGATCAGGAAGCTCGTGAACACTTACAACTAGTCAATGAGAAGTACGAAGTTGGTGCAATTACAACCGTAGATTTTTTAGATGGTATTCAATCTATATATCCACAAGCGTCTCATGAGGAACTAAAGAACATCTGGAATAGAATGCTACTAGGGTATCCAGATTATAGGCTTGAGTTTATTGAGAATCTTGCCACCACACATAAGTACAGATTGTTTTTACTGAGTAATACTAACGAGCTGCATATTGAGAATGTAGCGCAACAAATGGGCGACAGCAAATACCGTAGGTTCAAATCGTGCTTTGAAAGGTTTTACTTATCGCATGAGATCGGCCTACGTAAACCTAATACTGACATTTTTGAATTTGTACTTCGTCAAAACAGGCTTTCTCCTGATGAAACCTTGTTCATTGACGATACCTTGGAGCATACCTTGACGGCAAAAAGTCTGGGCATTCATACTTGGCATTTGAAAGTTGATGAGGATGTGGTTGATCTTAAAAATCATATCGATACATATAATAATTTAACGCAATAACAACTAGATTGTTAGCCTGTACGATAGCCGTAATATCCTTTGCAGTGATGTGTAGACTTTAGGCATATAAGCTTTCTTGCCTGACGAGCAGACAATCGCGGACCCGATTGGCTCGTTTTTATATTTGACTAATAGACTAATAATGGATATTTGCCAGCCATCAACTCTTACAGGTCATAGACACTTGGATGGATATCATCAAAATCCATATCGTTATTTTCGATGTCATCGATATTATTATCATCTTACTCTTCAATGACCTTATCTATGACATCAATTAATATATTACCCTCATCACCTAGCGGCTCAAATAATCTAAAATTCAAACCGGCAGTTCCTGTCGTAGAATCATCAGCAGCACAGCAGTCTGGAATGACAAAATTTATATTTTCAATAGTTGGTTTTTTTTGGAGTTGTTAAGTCTTTCTTAAATACATGAATCTCAGACACTCAAATTTTGCAGTTGTTATTAGAATTTTACCTTAGTGCAAAACAGTAAAAAACAAGTTTTTATGAGTACAGTACAAGCAAATGACACGGTAAAAGTTCATTATACAGGAAGACTGAAGAATGATGGTCGTGTTTTTGACTCTTCAGAAAAAAGAGAACCTTTGACAGCACAATTAGGTCAAGGACATTTGATCCCAGGATTTGAAAAGGGATTGATTGACATGAAAGTCAATGAGAAAAAAACCGTTGAAATTCCTATGGCAGAAGCTTATGGTGATATTAATAAAGAATTATTTCATGAGGTACAAAAAAGCATGTTACCGCAGGAAATCAAGCCTGAGATAGGTATGGCCCTCATGTCTAAAAACCCTGATGGGACTGAGCATCAACTGCGAGTAGCAGATGTCAAAGAAGACCACATCATCGTGGACGCAAACCATCCACTGGCAGGACAAGACTTAGTCTTTGACCTAGAAGTAGTCCAAATCAATTAATGATTAATTAAAATTGCTAAATGCCTTTTTGAATTTCTTCAAAAAGGCATTTTTTATACAGCAATTTCAAGTTTACAGATTTTGAAAGTCGCTTTGTGCTGCTCCTAGTGGACTGATTGATTCTATATCAATAACCATTTATCGCAGCTGGTCAACAACCCTAAACCATAAACTTTTTCAACAGGTCTTTTCCGCTAGAAGTCGCTGTACTTTGAAGACGTCAACAGCTTTAGAAAATTTCTTGCTTACGCTGGGCAGATTCTCACTGGATATCCAGATCTTAAGCTCTGCATCGCGGTCAAAAGTACCTGCTGTTTCTAATGAGAATCGTGATATGCTCTTGTAAGGCATGGATTTCATCTCGATCTTTTTACCCGTCAAGCCTTGCTTGTCAATCAATAACAAGCGTTTTGAAGTAAAAATAAACGTATCTCTAAACAGGATAAATCCCATCTCAATATTCTCACTATCAATAAGCAAGTGACCGTATTCCTTTTGTAATTCATCAAGCGACACCTCGCCAGCGTTGCCCAACATTTTATCTAACAATCCCATAGTTTTAATTTTCCGATTTTAATAAGATAAGACTAATTCAAGAACTAAATCTAGACTTTATTCTACCATTATCCTTATTTATCTTGTTCATGGGTTAGTTGTAATTACGCTTTCGCGAAAGCAAAATTACCACCATCACCACTGCATATTACCTGATTAAAACCTTGAACGCCAACTGTTGAAATTCTATCTTTGAAGCTTTCCAAAACAGTGTAGGAATATGTTTGATAATTTAACGGATAAACTGGACAAAGCGATGCACGTCCTTAAGGGACATGGTAGCATCACAGAGGTCAATGTAGCAGACACGCTCAAAGAAATACGTCGTGCCCTTGTGGATGCCGATGTTAACTATAAAATCGCCAAGGAATTTACCAGAACGGCCAAAGAAAAGGCACTAGGTCAAGGCGTACTCACAACGCTCAAACCTGGTCAATTACTGACTAAGATCGTTAAAGATGAGTTAACTGAACTTATGGGCGGCAGCGTAGAAGGCATTAATTTATCAGGAAATCCATCGGTGATTCTTATGTCTGGTTTGCAGGGATCTGGTAAGACTACCTTTTCTGGTAAACTAGCTAACTATCTCAAAACTAAAAAGAGCAAAAAGCCACTACTCGTTGCTTGTGATATTTATCGTCCCGCGGCGATTGATCAGCTGCATGTAGTAGGTGAATCCATAGGTGTTGAGGTATTCTCAAATCGCGATGAGAAGAATCCCGTGAAAATTTCTGAAGCAGCGATTGCTCATGCTAAGGCTAACGGATTTAATGCCGTCATTATTGATACCGCCGGTCGTCTAGCGATCGATGAACAAATGATGAACGAGATTGCCGAGGTTCACGCAGCCGTTAAGCCTCAAGAAACGCTCTTTGTAGTGGATTCTATGACGGGTCAAGACGCTGTGAATACCGCTAAGGCCTTTAATGAGAAACTGAACTTTGATGGTGTAGTACTTACCAAATTGGATGGTGATACTCGCGGTGGTGCTGCTCTTTCTATAAAAAGTGTGGTTGACAAGCCTATTAAATTTATAGGTACGGGTGAGAAAATGGAAGCCATTGATGTGTTCTACCCAGAACGTATGGCAGACCGTATCCTAGGAATGGGTGATGTTGTATCGTTAGTTGAAAGAGCTCAAGAACAATTTGACGAAGAAGAAGCCCGCAAGCTGAGTAAGAAAATCGCTAAAAATCAATTCGGTTTTGATGACTTCCTATCTCAAATCCAGCAGATCAAGAAAATGGGTAACATGAAAGATCTTATGGGTATGATTCCAGGTGCTGGCAAGATGCTCAAGGATGTGGATATCGACGATGATGCCTTTAAAGGTATTGAAGCCATCATACATTCCATGACCGTTGAAGAACGCACAAAGCCACAAGTGATTAATGGCTCTAGAAAAAAACGTATCGCAAAAGGTAGCGGTACCAGCGTAACCGAAGTCAATCAACTGCTCAAACAATTTGACCAGATGAGCAAGATGATGAAGATGATGCAAGGCGGCAAAGGAAAGGCAATGATGCAAGCCATGAGTAAAATGAGGTAAAGCGTATTACTTAATTGCCGATTGGTAATTTTCAATTGCTACGCAATTTTGATTGCCAATTGTTTATTTGTGATTGACTATAACAACCAACAAAATGCTAACGTGATTTTTCATTTTTAACAATTGAAAACTCTATAACTATGGCTCATTATAAATCCTTTGAAGAATTAGAAATTTGGCAGCGTGCAAGAATTATTTGTGACGATGTTTATAATCTTTACCTCGTCAGTGATTTGCAAAAAGATTATGGGCTTTGGAATCAGATTAATAAATCATCCGGCTCCATAATGGACAACATTGCAGAAGGTTTTGATAGAGATGGAAACCGAGAGTTTATCCAGTTTTTAAGTATTTCAAAAGCAAGTTGTGGTGAAGCAAAATCACAACTATATCGATGTTTTGATAGAAAATATCTTGAGCCACAAGAGTTTGAAGATATTAAACGAAAGATGGAAGAATGTAAAGCACAAATTGCTGGCTTTATGAAATATCTCAAAAACAGTGATAGAAAGGGAAACAAATACGATTAGCCAATTTCATTAAAATTGGCAATTAACAAATTGCAATAGCAATTAAAAATCACTAATAGGCAATAAATTAGACCAACATGACCATACTAGACGGTAAAAAAACCAGCAATGACATCAAGAACGAGATCACATCGATTGTCGATGAGATGAAGGCCAACGGCGAGAAAGTACCGCATCTAGCCGCTGTAATAGTTGGTAATGATGGTGCAAGTCTTACTTATGTAGGTTCAAAGGTACGTGCCTGTGAGCGTGTAGGTTTTGAGAGTACGATGGTGCGCATGCCTAATACGACTAGCGAGACTGAGCTACTACGCGAGATCAAAAAGCTCAACGACAATCCAGAAATTGATGGTTTCATCGTACAGTTACCGTTGCCTAAACAAATTGATACTCAAAAGGTATTGATGGCGGTCGATCCAGATAAGGATGTGGATGGGTTCCACCCTACTAACTTTGGACGTATGGCGCTGGATATGAGTACGTTTATTCCTGCAACGCCTTTTGGGATTCTAGAACTATTAGATCGCTATGATGTGCAAACTAAGGGAAAACACACGGTTGTAATAGGTCGTTCACACATTGTGGGTCGCCCTATGAGTATCTTGATGGGAAGAAAAGGCTTTCCAGGTAATTCTACGGTTACCTTGACACACAGCCATACCAAAAATATTACCCAGATCACCTCACAAGCTGACATCATTATTACAGCCTTAGGCGTTCCAGGATTTTTGAAAGCGGAAATGGTAAAAGATGGCGCCGTTATTATTGACGTAGGAATCACTCGAGTTCCTGACGAGTCTCGAGAGCGCGGTTATTACATTACGGGCGATGTGGATTTTGAGAATGTTTCCAAAAAGGTGAGCCATATCACGCCCGTTCCAGGTGGCGTTGGCCCGATGACGATCGCCATGTTGCTCAAGAACACGTTGCTGGCAAGAGAGAGACATCGCGAGGCTGCAGGTAAGTAGCAGGTGCTTATATACCTTTGGAATGTTGATGGAGCTTGTTATGATTATGCTTTCGCGAAAGCGTAATACTCAAAAATCTTATCCACAAGTCCTAATACTGCAGGAATCTATAAATAATTATCTACCGCCATTGGCTCTTAAGTCGGCAAGGCATTGTGAATCAAATTCTGGCACGCTGGACAAGCCCATAAGATCGAGAATATTACCGCCGTTTACTTCAAAAAACATGAGGCATCCATCAACGTCGCAATGTTTGGGATTATTTGCATCCTCATGATCTGATTGTAGTGGTGTTCCTAGGTTTACCAGTCCCATTATGTGACCAAACTCATGGTTATAAACTGTCGATTCCAAAACGACTCTAGATGGCTGTCCTACACCACCACTAAATTCCTCTATCGTTTCCTGAAACATAACCAGCGAGGTATTTCTATAAGCCGTACCCAAAACTACCGAGTTGCCCTGATTTGCCGCATTGGGTCTATTTGCAAAAATGACGGAGACTGCTATCGCATTTTCAGTATTGAATTGCGTGCGGTTGTCCTCTTCTATCTGTGCAATTTCATCTATCGTATAGCTGTCCTCGTTTTCTACCTGAATATTGCGTTCTATGATTTGTATGCCATCAGGTTTGTTCAACCGCGCTTCTAGAAAATCCTCAAGATTATCGAGCGAGGCAGATCTTGGTTCTGCGCCGTTTAGGTAGATAGCCTCTATCACTAGTTGATCAAAGTCGGCAGTGGTAAGCAGCTCTGCAGCGCTGGCTCCAGTAGATCTGGCGTTATTGGGTATAGAACCATCACCGCCATCGTCATCACCTACTCCTACCATATCGTCAGTAGATGAGCTCTCGTCGCTAGAACATGAAGCAATACATATGACAAACATTAAAGCTATGTAATAAAGGGAACGTTTCATAAGACTATTAATAGGGATTAATTACTGAGTCAAAGTATCTTTGGAAAATGGTACCTCTAGACAAAATTAAAGATCTAGCAAATCAACGCAAAAAAGAAAACCTTGGTTTTTTCAAAACCCTGCGTAAGCAAAAACCCAAAAATCTTGATCAAATTGCTCAGCAAACTCACGACGAGGTTTTTCAAGAGATTGATTGCCTCAAGTGCGCTAATTGTTGTAAAACGACAGGACCATTGTTTACCGATGCAGATATAAATCGTATCGCTCGTCATTTTAATGTGAAGCCCGCTACATTTATTCAAACCTACCTAAGAATTGATGAAGATGATGATTATGTATTGCAGTCAACACCATGTAGCTTTTTAGGTGATGACAACTACTGTAGTATTTATGAAGTGCGCCCTAAAGCCTGCCGTGAATATCCACATACGGATAGACGTAAATTATATCAAATAGGAACCATTACCATTGCCAATACTGGTATATGTCCTGCGGCTTATGAAATCGTGGAGCGCATGAAAGATCGCCTACCTGTGAGATAACGCGGACCAAATCCTTTATTTTTTGCCAAAAATCTATCGATGCATTGCTAAGGTGTGTTAATTACGTTTTTACGGTTCGCAGTTTGCTGTACCTTAGATATAATGAGAAAACTACTTCTTCTTTTGACCATCGTGGCACTAGGCGGTTGTGCAAATCAAGAGCCGTCTAGCGCAACCATCATTAAGCGTGAAGCCTTGCATGATTTGATGGCTGCAACGACCAATCAAGATGTCAAAGTATTGAACTTTTGGGCAACTTGGTGCGCACCGTGTATCGAGGAGATGCCGGCTTTTGAAGCTGTTAATGAAGACAATATAGAAGTCATATTTATATCACTTGATGACGCTTCAAAATTGGAAGATCAAGTCAATACCTTTTTAAGAGAAAACAATATTGTTTCTCGGGTTGTATTACTGGATGATCCATACGCAAATGAATGGGTTCCTATGGTAGATTCTCATTGGGATGGCGCCATACCGGCGACACTTATAATTAAAGGAGATAAAAAACGCTTTTTCAATCAAACCTTTAACGAGGATGAATTGAGAGAAGCTATAAATACATTATAATGAAGACACTCAAGATACTTACTGCAGTTTCAATAATTGCCTTGTTGGGAGCACTTACCTTCGGTATGCTTAATCTAGATACTGTAAATATTAATTATGCTAGTAATCCAGACTCAATCGATAAACAGGAACAAAAGCTAGAGCCCGCGATCACTGCCGATGGATTAAAGGGTTATGATATTGGTGATATCGCGACCGACTTTAAACTCATTAATATTGATGACACCTACGTCTCACTATCAGATTTTCCTGATGCCTTAGGATATGTGGTCATTTTTACCTGTAATCATTGCCCGTATAGTAAAGCCTATGAAGATCGCATCATAGCTTTAGACAAAAAGTACAAGAAACTAGGTTACCCAGTCATCGCAATCAACCCTAACAATCCACAAGAATATCCAGATGACAGTTTTATCAATATGAAGAAACGAGCAGCCGATAAGGGATTTACATTTCCTTATTTAATGGACTCTAAACAAGATATTTATCCACAATACGGCGCTACTAAAACGCCTCATGTCTTTTTACTTAATAAAGAAGAAGGCAACAGTGTGGTGCGCTACATCGGTGCCATCGATGACAATCATCAGGATGAAAATAAAGTGAAAAATCATTTCCTGGCAAACGCAATTGATGCATTATTAGAAAATGAAGAAATCTCACCTACCAAGACTATCGCAATAGGTTGTTCTATCAAAAAATAACCACGCTGTAAGTAGTTGGCCTAATTTGTATTTTTGCACAAAATTACAGCCATGATACTGGAACAGTATTATACTAAATGTCTTGCTCAAGGCACTTATTACATTGCTTCTAATGGTGAAGCAGCGATTATAGATCCATTACGCGAGGTACAACAGTATATAGATCGTGCTCAGGATGACAAGGTGAGGATTAAGTATATATTTCTCACTCATTTTCACGCAGACTTCGTTTCCGGCCATGTTGATCTAGCCGATAAAACGGGAGCGACAATAGTTATAGGGCCTAATGCTGTTACAAGTTACGCTTTCGCGAAAGCGGAACACCAGCAAAAGTTCTTTATAGGTGACATAAGCCTAACTTTACTGCATACACCTGGTCACACGCTAGAGTCATCCTGTTATTTACTCAAAGATGAAGACGGCAAGGAACAAGCGCTTTTTACAGGGGACACCTTATTTATTGGTGACGTGGGAAGACCTGATCTTGCAGCCAAATCAGAAATGACTCAAGAAGATCTTGCAGGGATGCTTTATGATTCACTTCATAAACACATTTTACCGCTACCAGATGATATTACCGTATATCCGGCGCATGGTGCAGGCAGTGCCTGTGGTAAAAACATGAGCTCAGAAACTAGTGACACGCTAGGGAACCAAAAGAAAACGAACTATGCACTTGACACTAATTTGTCTCGCGCAGACTTCATCAAAGAACTTACTTCTGGTATAAGCGCACCACCAGCCTATTTTCCACTTAATGTTCAAATGAATAAAGGTGTCAACAGCAGTATTGATGAGGTTATCAAAAGAGGCGTTACCCCTATAAATGCAGCTGCATTCAAAGCACTTGCCGATGATCCTGAATTTTTGGTACTAGACGTAAGATCTCCTCAAGAATTTACCGCAGGACACGTTCCAGGATCTTGGTTCATAGGATTAGACGGTCAATTTGCACCATGGGTAGGCGCACTGATTGAAAATATTGATCAAAAAATAATTCTTGTCGTTGAGCCTGGACGTGAACGAGAAGCTGTGACCAGACTAGCTCGTGTAGGATACGACAATGCAAATGGTTTTTTATATGGAGGTTTTGAATCCTGGAAAAATGCAGGATTCGATGTTGCTACCACGGGCAATGTGAGTGCAAAACAGTTCTTAGATGGATTGAACGATGGTAGCATTAAAAATGCAATAGACAGCCGTAAATCTGGAGAGTATGAGAATTCCCATCTTGCGGAAACAGAGCTTCTACCTTTAGCTGGCATTCATGCCCATCTACCTCATTTAGATAAAGAAAAAACGTATCATGTTCATTGTGCCGGTGGTTATAGGTCGGTAATTTTTGCCAGTATTGCTCAAGCAAATGGCATTGACAATATGATTAATGTAGAAGGTGGATATGGCGCTATTAAAAAAGTCGCCAAGCCACAACAATTGATTACCTTGTAACTATGGAAAACATCAACAACCAACGCTGGAAAGAACTTACCTCACAAGATGATAATAAGGTCATCCTTGACGTGCGCACCGATGAAGAAGTGGCGGATGGTATCATTCCTAATTCCATTCAATTAGACATTTACCAACCACAAGAATTTATGGATGGTATCAATGCAATGGACAAAACAAAAACTTATTACATCTATTGCAGGTCTGGTGGTCGCAGTGCTCAAGCCTGTCAAATCATGGAACAGGCTGGATTTGAACGCACCTATAATCTAGAAGGTGGTTACAGCAATTGGGATGGTGACACTGCAATGCCTAAATCCTAAAGCATGAGCAATATAATTCGTGCAGTTTTAGCAATAGCATTCATAATCGCGCTGGTATCGTGTTCAAAAGATGCTGCGACAGTTACCCAGATATCAGTTGAAGAAGCTGAGACTTTGATTGAATTAGATGATGTTCAATTGATTGACGTACGCAGTGCTGTGCAATATGATAAAAAGCGACTTGATGGCGCTATCAACATTGATGTCGAGGATGAGCGATTCAATCGATTATTAGAAAATATGGATAAGGATGAGCCAGTCCTACTCTACTGCAATCAAGGAAATAAAAGTGCGCGTTGCTCGCAAATTCTTGAAGATCGCGGCTTTACTAAAATTTATGACATTGATGGCGGCCTGGCTAAATGGGAAGCATCGGGACGCAAAGTCATTGTTAAAGAAATAGAATAATCTATTATGAAATTATCACTCATACCCAATCTCAAGCATGTTGATGCCAATAACTTCTTTCTACTATGCGGCCCATGTGCGATAGAAGGTGAAGACATGGCGATGCGCATTGCTGAAAAAGTTGTGCGCATAACTGATGACCTAAACATACCTTATATTTTTAAGGGTAGCTTCAAGAAAGCTAATCGCAGTCGTATTGATAGTTTTACTGGCATAGGTGATGAGAATGCTTTAGAGATTTTGCAAAAGGTTGGAGAGAAATTCAATATCCCAACCGTTACTGATATTCATGAAGTTAACGATGCAGCACTAGCAGCACAGTATGTAGATGTTTTACAAATTCCTGCATTCCTAGTACGTCAGACTGATCTGGTGGTAGCCGCAGCAGAGACTGGAAAAGTGGTCAACCTTAAAAAAGGCCAGTTCATGTCTCCTGAGAGCATGAAACATGCTGCAACGAAAGTTACCGATAGCGGCAATGAACAGGTGATGATTACTGACCGTGGTACGATGTTCGGTTATCAGGATATGATTGTGGACTTTAGAGGTATTCCTACCATGCGCCAGTATGCGCCTACCGTGCTTGATGTGACTCACAGTTTGCAGCAACCCAATCAATCCAGCGGCGTAACTGGTGGTAGACCTGATATGATTGAAACAATCGCACGCGCAGGAATCGTCAATCACGTTGACGGACTTTTTATTGAAACGCATTTTGATCCAGCTAATGCCAAAAGTGATGGTGCCAACATGCTGGACCTACAACACCTAGAAGGTTTGCTAACTAGACTGGTAGAGATTAGGAAGACGATAAACTCTTTTTAATCTTCAACTGGTTGTAAGTATTGAGCTTTCGCGAAAGCGTAATTATGATAATCATTTAAAACGCCTTATTTCCAAATGATATCCTATCAAAAAGGATGAAGCTGCGGTAATGAGGAAGCTTATGTTTACTATTTATTGGCAGCGCGTATTTCAACGAAGAAATGTATCGATTAAAAACATATTTTAAAGCTGTACATCGATATTAGAGATTTTGATTGACTTATGGACGGTGGGTATAATATTTTTATCTCATGATAAAGAAACTCTCAAAAATTGTGATTAGCGGTGCTATCTGCTTGTGCGCTATCTCAATGACCGCTCAAATAGGTGTCAATACTAACGAGCCTACTGCAAACCTAGATGTCAACGGTACTTTAAGAGTGCGAAGTCTTGAAAAAACTACCAACGGTTTTCAAGCAAATGGAACCGTTCTATATATAATGGGAGTTGATCAAGATGGAAATGTGATTCCTATAGAAATAGGAGAAAATATTGTTCTTGAGAATAACATACTTAAAGTGCAACTTCCTGAACAAGACAACTCACCTGAAGAATTACCTAATGGTGGTCAATTAAATGAGTTATATGAATCCGGCGATGAAGCGGTAATCAACAACCTAGATCTAGGTATAGTTTTACCTGGCGATGGACGTGCTAGTTGGCCCGTATTCAAACTAGAAAATGGAAGCAATGATGAAGAAGTCCAAATTACCGGAATAAGGCCAGCTCCCAATGGCACGATGGCTTACCTATACCCTACTTCTGGTAGTATCATGCTGAGGAAAAACGATAATGATTCTGAGCCAGAAAATCGAATTGAGGCGCAAAATAATATCAAGATTAAGAAAAACGAGATGGCACTGATTATGTATGATGCCCAGATCCAAAAATGGATCGTTGTTTCTAGTCCGCAAAATGATGATGACTAATTAACCTTATAAGAGATTAAGCAAAAAATCCAAGTCTGCTCTACTCAAGGACTTGGATTTTTTTTTGCGCTAATCTCTGCAACAATGACAGATAAGTAGTGAAACATTTATCTGGAATGAACACGACTCCTATTTGTTTGATTAAATGTGTGTATATGTTTCCAGATGACGACAGTTAAGTTCCTAAGATAAAAGTAATAGATAGACTGCATATCACATGAGGTGCGTATGGTTATATAGATGTCTTAAATACGCCATGCAATATTATTACTCTATCGTACTTCATCTACTCAAGAAGGTGATTTATTATATCATCAATTAGGTAAATTTAGATTACAATCGAGGGCAAAACTTTTAACAAGCATCTCCATGAAAATAAAGAATAGTAACAGCTATCTTTTTAGGGACTTGTAAATAACATCCAGTAATTCCTCGGTTTTGAAAGGTTTGATGAGGAAATCATTGATAGAAGAATTTTTCATTCTGTTTTCTAATTCAATTTGCTCGACAGCCGTCAGCGCTATTACTGGCGTTGTTGTATCAAACTCTCTTATTCTTTTAGTAGCCTCAAAGCCATCCATTCCTGGTGGCATGTTGATATCCATTAAAATTAAATCATATTTATGTGCTTGTGTCAACTCAATAGCTTCGGCGCCTGATGCTGCAATACTCACATTCCCATTTAGATTATCAAGAATTTTCTTGGTGACCATTTGATTGATTTTATTGTCTTCTACAACTAAGATATCAAGGCCTTTTAAAGTTTGATGAACCGGCGCTGAGTCGTCGGCTATTAGCTCAGCCTTATCGTATTGCAGTTCAATAGCAAATGAGATAATGGTGCCAGCACCTTCTTCACTTTGTATATCTAAACGAGAGTCAAACAGACTTAATATTTTTTGAGATATTGGTAGACCCAAACCAGTTCCCTCGTTTGCAGAATGCTGTTGCAAATACTTAGTCTCATCAAAGATATATTCCAATTTCTCCTTAGTAATCCCTTTACCGGTATCTCTTATTTGAAATTGTAACAAATGACCAGATGCTGTTTCCTTTTCCAGATCAACTCTCAATTCTATCGTACCATCTTGCGTAAATTTATTTGCATTACCTAACAAATTAATCAGCACCTGCATAATACGTACAGAATCACCTACATAATAGTCCTCTATTCTATCATCTATTTCGACATTGAACTCATTATCGTGTTCTGGTGAGATATATTTTGCAGATTCTACTGCATGACTACACAACTCTCTAACATCAAATCGCTGATCTACAAGAACATTATTTGTGGAACGATTAAGTTTATTCATCTCAAGAACATTGTTAATCAATGACAGCAAATAATCTGCACTATATTTTAAAGACTCAATATTCTCTTGATGCTCGTCCTTTAAGGTCTCGTCGCTCATCAAAATATTAGAAATTCCCACGATTCCATACATAGGCGTTCTTAACTCGTGACTTATACGCGAGAAGAGAGCATTTCGGGCAATGAGTAAACGCTCCTTATTCTCTTTCTCTTTGAGGTAGATTTGGTTTTTTTCTTCCAGTTCCTCATTGAGCCGCTTTCTTCTATTAAAACCAATAAGTAACAATAGGATTAGTAGACCTGCGATACCTAAGGCGATCAGTGACCATTTTAAGGTATTTTCCTGTAAGTCATCCTTGCGTCGTATTTCTGCCTCGAGTTTTTCTGACCTTATCCTATTTTCTGCATCACGGGTTACTTCATCAACCTTAAATTTTGCAGTGGCATTTTGAACTGCGGTAATTCGATCCTGTTGGAATTTATCTTGCTGTAACTCTTCAAACTTTTGCGAGTTTTCATAGGCTTTCTGGTAATTACCTACTTGAGCATAAGCCTTTGACGCATAAGAATAGGAATTAATAAGTGCCTCTTGATAACCAGACAGTTGGGCAAATTTGATACTTTGTTCAAAATTCTCGAGTGCGTTTTTAAAATCATTTTTCTCAAAATGATATCTACCATAAAGTAGTTTCACACTAGCAGTGTAAGCATCAACCTTCATTTTATCGGCAAGACGATTTGCCGTCACGACATAGGGTAAAGCGTTATCGGATTTGTCATTTTTCAGATAAGCTTCAGCAATATTATAGTTTAAGATTAACAGCTTTTCTATATCGTCTTGATTCGTAAGAGTTAAGGCTTCTTCATATTTATCAATCGCTGAATCATATTGCTCAGTTAATAAAAGTGCATTTGCTAGGTCAATGTTAGCAGTAACAAGTGTTCGTTTTCTACGATTTTCATCTAGGCTAGTGTTTTGAAAATCTGCTGCCTTCTCTAGAGATTCTTCAAAAACTTTGATAGATTGTAGGGTGTCACCTATTTCTAATAAAGCAAGGCCTAGATTACTAGATACGGCAACATAGTAATTATAAAATCTAGGTTGATCTGCTATAGATCTACCTTGTTGACTAAGCTCAATCGTCTTTACAAAATCCTGACTATCGTAGGATTCTCTTATAGAACCCAACATTTCTCGCAATTGTAGCTCCAATTCCTGTTCCGCTTTAGAATATTGGGAATTATCCTGTCCCAGGACAATATGCGAAAACAGAAATAGGATAGAGCTGAAAGCTATCGTTAATTTTATCCTGTTATTAGGTATTGACATCGTTTGTAGTAATGGTTTGAAACGGTTCTAAATCAATAATAACTCATTATTGGTGGATAATTCATTGCAAATTGCTTTTAACTTGAATTTAAATTAATGCTGTATACGCTAGCGCCTTTTATCAACAGTTAGAATATAAAAAATACTTACACTTCTTTATCGGACTAACGGCAATATTTTTAGCTATCTAGACAAACGGTTCTTACTTGTTTAGAATTTAGTTAAGTATCTTTAAAATCAAGTGATTGACAAAGCAATGAATTATCATTGTACCTACAAAGTTATAATTGATGAGGATTTTTACAATTGCATTATTACTCTCTTCCTTCATAGGCACGTCGCAAGACCTAACTATGATGCAAGGCGGTGCATTGTCGATAAGTGAGAATGCTTCCTTATTTATTAATGGCTTTGAGATTACACCATCGACTAACTATGAACTGTCCGATTCAAATTCTTTTACTGTTTTTAATACTTCTATAGAAGAGCCGATAAGCGTTGGCAGGGTATTTCAAATGGAAAGTCCGTTGAGCGCATATCAAGGAAATGTACGATTGTATTATCAAAATATTGAACTCAATAATCTGGACGAGACAAAATTAGCAATGATAGTTCAAGATGAACAGGCTACCTGGAACATGGTAGAAAGTAATCTAGATGAGACGCTTAAAATTGTTGAGTTTGATTTCCAGGAACCAACAAATTTTCAGGGAATCACCGCAATTAACAGACAAACTCTTACCATTGACGAGAGTTTGATGTCCTCTATTAGAATTTTCCCGAACCCTACAGCCGGTATCATACAAGTTGCTACTAATCGAGCTGTCAAACTAGAAGTTATGAATTTGATAGGGCAAACAGTACTTGTTTCTCAAGACGCTAGCATCGACCTTTCTGATTTGGCTACTGCCACTTACCTTGTCAAGATTACTGATGTTTCTTCAGGAGCAAATGTGTTTAAAAAGATTGTCAAAAAGTAAGAACACGTTACAATAATCAACTGTTTTTAAAGAGTCAGCTTTCGCGAAAGCGTAACACACTCAAATTACCCAACAATATTATTAGGTCTTAAATGTGTAAATTAGTGTTCTAACTAGTTTGCCATGAGATACTTTTTCACACTCTTTCTTTTTTCATTCATTCTTCAAGCTACCGCGCAAGAAACCAAGCTATTGAGGCAACCAACCATTCACGGTGATCAAGTAGCCTTTGTGTATGCCAATGATTTATGGAAAACCTCTATCAATGGTGGTGACGTGCAGCGACTTACCAGCCATGAAGGTTATGAAAGCAGCCCACACTTTTCGCGCGATGGTAAGCATATTGCCTTTACCGCACAGTATGATGGTAATGTAGATGTTTTTGTCATTCCATCCCAAGGCGGCACGCCGCAGCGAGTGACCTATCATCCGGCATCAGACCATGTACAAGGATGGACGCCAGATGGCAAAATATTGTTCAGGTCAAACAGGGAAAGTAGACCAACCGAGACAAACAAGTTCTATACAATAGGGATAAACGAAAACTTCCCAAAAGCGATGCCATTGACACGAGCGGCATATGGAGACATCTCGGAAGATGGAAAACACGTTGCCTACACTCCTATTACTTCATGGGATCCTGAATGGCGCAACTATCGTGGCGGTCAAGCCATGCCTATATGGATCGTCAATCTGGAAACCCTAGAATTACAAACTACTAGTCAACCTACTAAGGAGCGTCATCTAGATCCGGTATGGCTCAATGGAGTCGTGTATTATTTATCTGAGCGTGATTATACTAGCAATATATGGAGCTACAATCCACAATCTAAAGAGGAAAAACAAATCACCTTTCATAAAAAGTTTGATGTCAAGAGTCTAGATGCAGACGATGACCAGATTGTCTATGAGCATGGTGGTACGTTAAAATTAGTAGATCCATCCACTATGAATGGACGACAATTGAGCATTACGGTCAATGCTGATCTTAACTTCTCGCGGCCTCGATGGATTGATGTAGAAGCTGATGATTTGAGAAATGCAAGATTATCACCTAATGGGCAGCGAGCTATTTTTGAACACCGCGGTGAAGTGTTGACCTTTCCTAAAAAAGAAGGTTCCTACCGCAACCTGACCCAAAGTAGCAGCACGGCAGATCGTGCACCTATCTGGTCGCCTCAAGGTGATCGTGTGGCATACTTTAGTGATGCATCGGGAGAATATGAATTAATCATCGCAGATCAAAAAGGCACCGTTCTTAAGAAAATAGCATTTGACGATCCTACTTTCTATTTTGAACCAGACTGGTCACCAGATGGTAAGTATCTGTCTTTTACAGACACACACTACAATATCTGGATCACCGATATTTCAAGCGGGTCGTCAAAAATTGTCGCGACTGATCGCTATGCGCATCCCAATCGATCAATGAATCCCACCTGGTCGCCAGACAGTCAATGGATCGCGTATGCAAAACAGCAGGAAAGTCATTTCAAAGCAATTTTTGCCTACAACAACAAAACGGGCAAAACGATACAAATCACAGATCCACTAGCTGATGCTATCTCACCTGTATGGGATGCTGGCGGTAAATATCTTTACACGCTTGCAAGCACCGATTATGGTTTAAAATCTGGCTGGTTAGACATGAGTTCATACGATCCATCAACCACTAGAAATGTTTATGCGGTAGTATTATCATCTCAAGACGAATCTCCATTAAAGCCATTAATGGATGAAGAGAAAGAATTATCAACTAAAGAAACTAAAAAGAAAAAAGACAAGAAAGACAAAAGCGATCCAGGCGAGATGGAAAGTAAAATGGTCACCGTCAACATCGATGAGAACGGTATCTACAACCGTGCCGTGGCGCTAGATATAAAGGCGGCAAACTATGTAGCATTAATGCCTGCTCCTAAAAATCATGTGTTCATTGCTAAGGATGTTGATAGTGAATCTGGTTATGAATTGCATCGCTACAATGTTAAGGATAAAAAACTAGAGGAATATGCGACTGGAGTTAATCAAGCCACCGTTTCCAGCAATCGAGAACATGTTTTACTTAACAAGGGTAATTCGTGGATGATATCCGCAGCCGCAGGTAAAGTGGATGCTAGCGAAGATAAAATCAATACCACTGCTTCTATAAATATTGATCCTAGAGAAGAATATGAGCAGATATTTAAAGAAGGCTGGCGATACATGCGTGACTTTCTATATGTAGATAATGTTCATGGTGCGCCATGGGACGATATCTATAAATGGTATGCGCCGTGGATCAAACATGTGAGACATCGCACAGATCTCAACTATGTAGTAGACATAATGAGTGGTGAGGTAGCCATAGGCCATTCCTATGTTTCAGGTGGTGACCTGCCAGACGTCGATCGAGTGAATGTTGGATTATTGGGTGTAGACCTTGAATTAGATGGAGATTATTATAAGATCACAAAAATTTACAATGGCGAGCAATGGAATCCAGAAACCAATGCACCACTTGCTATTCCAGGCATGGATGTCAAGGCTGGTGATTACCTACTGGCAATTAATGGTAGAGAATTAGATGGTGAACATAATCCTTATTACCTATTGCAGCAGACAGCCAATCGTGAGATTTATATCACCGTTGCAGACAATAAATCTGGAAATAATAAAAGAGAATTGCTGGTTAAACCTATCTATAGTGAGAATGGTTTAAGATATGTGGATTGGGTAGAAGGTAATCGTCGCAAGGTGGATGAATTATCTAACGGTAAGTTGGCATACGTTTACGTACCCAATACCAGCAACCCAGGTTTTACTAGTTTTAATAGGTATTATTTCTCACAGCAGGATAAAAAAGGTGTAGTCATCGACGAGCGCAACAACGGTGGTGGATCTGCAGCAGACTACATGATTGATGTACTCAATCGCAAACCAATAGGCTACTTTAACAGTAAAGCAAACGATCGCAGACCATGGACAACTCCTATGGCAGGAATATTTGGTCCCAAAGTCATGATTATAAATGAACGAGCTGGATCTGGTGGCGATTTATTACCCTATATGTTCAAACAACAGGAAATCGGGCCACTTATAGGCACAAGAACTTGGGGTGGCCTTGTAGGAACATGGGACACACCGCCATTTATAGATGGCGGTCGTATGGTGGCGCCACGTGGTGGCTTTTATGACCTGGATGGTGAATGGGCTGTAGAAGGTGAAGGAATCGCTCCAGACATTAAAGTCATCCAGACACCTAAACTCACAGCACAAGGCAATGATCCACAACTAGAACGTGCCGTGCAGGAAGCGATGGAATTACTCAAAACCCAAGAATTCAACATCAAGCCGGAGCCCACAGCTCCAGTTAGATGGAAACGTCCAGCCGGTTATGAGAATGACAATTAAACCAGGACGATAAGTATCACGCCTTGAATTGTGACATCATTCAATTGAACCCAAGTGCAGCAGCAACACTTACCTCGCTGGCATTAAAGTCCAAAGCATATTGGGATTATCCAGCAGCATGGCTTGATTTATGGAAAGAGGATTTAAAAGTTGATCAGGAATACTTTGAAAAATTCATGCTATACGGTATTTACCGTTATAATAAGATTATAGGCTTTTACAGTTATCAATTACAAGATCGCACTGCATACATTGATATGCTTTTTATTGACCCAATATTTATAGGTCGTCAATTAGGTTCTCGATTATTAAGCCATTGCTTGAATAAGATTAAGGATCACGGTATACAAACAGCTTATCTATATTCTGATCCTCATGCACAGGTATTTTATGAGAAACATGGTTTCTGCGAAACAGGAAAGATAAAAACTGCCATTCAAAATAGGTTTTTACCTATCATGACTTATCAGCTTGATTGATGTAAATTTTTCAGGTTTTTCAATACCGCCATAATCAGTTTATCATTGATGTCATCAATTGTGGTAAACCGCAAAGACCTTAATGATTGGCGTCCATCACCAGCGATTAGTTGATCATTGTATTGCGGCAATTGCACCGCATTGATGAATCCAATCTCGAGAAAATCCCTGCGGTAATTGATGAAGCAATACATATGTTTTCCATCTAGGTAATAAAATGGCAACTTCCATTTATAAAGAAGCTCGGCTTCAGGCGAGACATGTTCTATCAAGGACTGCAAATGTATCGCAATCTCCTTGAAGGGCTCTGGCAAGGCAAGAATATATTCTTCCGCTGGATTCATGTTTGAATATTATTGATGTATTTAGCTTTCGCGAAAGCTAACAAAAAATCGACCTATCAACCACAGGAAAGATTGTATCAGCACATAAAGACTGTTTGAAAACTGCTTGCATTGCTTGAAAAGCTCAGTATCTAATCAATTTTATACTGCCCTTAACAACCGTTCTTAATTAACCACAAAATTAAACCCAAGTTGAGGTTAAAACGAACATTAATGGCGTGTACACGTCCAAAGTGTAATTATTTTAGACACGATAATGGATGAGAAATGCTATGACCATCTAATTATTAGAAAAATAACCTTAAAAATAACAACTATGAAAATTGAAAAAAGTATCCAAAAATTAATGTTCCTCATGGTTCTATTTGTGGGATTTGTATCCTGTGATGACGACGATGATAATAATGAGGACAGACCGACAACTGCCGAGGTGGTTGCAGATGAGAACGACTTGAGTTTATTAGAGCTTGCACTTGATGCCGCAGGATTAACTGCTACTCTGGATGGTGAAGGTAATTTTACCGTATTTGCACCTACAAACTCTGCATTTATCAATTTACTAAATGAACTAGGTGACGATTATGACAGCTTAGATGATTTTGATGAAGATGTAGAAATCGATCTACTTAGAAACATCTTATTGTATCACGTAGTGGGCGTAGATTATGATAGTGATGATCTTGCACGTCTAGATGATGACGATGATGATGAACTTGCGACGTTGTTTGCAGGTAACACATTAGATATAGATGTGGATGGTGACAGTGTACAAATAGGTGATGAATCAGATGTAGATGCAAATGTCATAAATGCAAATATCAGGACATCAAATGGTGTTGTTCACAAGATTGATAAGATATTATTACCGCAAGAGGCTATAGATTTTTTGAATAGCTTAGACGATGATGATGACGACAATGACTAATTAGTTGTTATCATAGAAATTTTAAACCCTGCATAAAGCAGGGTTTTTTTATGCGTGGTAATTCTAAACAAGTTATGTTGTCAGGTCATCCATATTTTATGTTACTATGAAATGCTTTCATAACAATTAACAGATGCATGGTTTCTAAGAAAACAATATATTCCTGTTAACAATTGAGTGCATTGAGCATGAAAAAGCCAAATATAAATACGTCGAAAAACACTAATAACGATCAATAGACAAATTACCAGCCATATGAAGTTTTAGATCATCAAATTCAGTCCAAATGCTATTTAGACTGAATTTGGTTTTATTCGTTTATCATATTTTCAATTCCGTGCCAAATGATAAAAATTTAGCGTTAAATACCTGTTTTTCAGCTTAGTAATTGAAGGATTGATTTAGATTTATATACTATTATCTACTCAACGATAATAGAATAATTTACACTCTACAATTTTATTTTAGGCATGCGAACAATCTCTACTCTCAAAAAAACACTTTTACTGCTATCCTTTGGATTAGTCATAATTTCATGTGATTCTGACGATGATATCAGCGTTCATCAAAAATCAGTCGCGGAAGTCGTAGCCATTCAAACTGATTTGAATGACTTAAACGAAGCGTTAAGTATCACTGGTCTAGATGTTATTCTTGAAAGCGATGGACCGTACACATTTTTTGCACCTACTGATGAGGCATTTGCAAAATTATTGAGAAGTACAGGTCACCACTACTCGAGTGTTGATCAATTTGACAGCCCTGCCGAAGTTGAATTGCTAAGAAACATCTTGCTATATCACCTGCTACCAGATGAAAACATTTTCAGCATACAATTCAATAACAAGCAAGGTCAAATGACTACAGCCCTAGACGCAAATCAATTCACTCTTGTAATGCACGACAATGAGATCGTAATTACAGATGCCTCAAGTCTAGAAGCTCGATTGACTAAAATGGATATGGGTGGATCTAATGGAGTTGTTCACAAAACTGATAGAGTATTATTGCCACAAGAAGCATTTCAACACATTGATGTCTTGAATGGCGCCGACGACATTGAATAATATAGAAGTAGTATCTTATAATACAAAGACCCTGCATGATTGCAGGGTCTTTGTATTTCACAATGTTATTAGCAGCTACTCGCCGTCTACGTAATCCTGGAGATATGAAAAACGATCTGTCAGGGTACCGTTTGCAGTAGTCATTCTAGATCGTTCAAGAATGCCATCTTGATCGCCATTGAAAAACGCCGGTAGCACATGTTCAAGAAACATTTCACCAAAACCTTCGCTCGCGTCGTGCGGCAATTCACAAGGTAAATTGTCAACCGCCATAACGGCAATTGCGTTGTCGGCATTAAAATCAACTTCTTTCTCACTAACTGGGTCATATCCATAGAAAGGGTCTGCTATGGTAGAAGGTCGTATGGTGCTGGCTATTGGACCGTCGATATCACAGCTAACGTCTGCAACAAGTGAGATGTTGAATTTTTCATCACGGGCATCTTCTCTAGTAAAAAAGTACGGTGCGCCATCACCGTAAAAATGTCCTGTGATAAGCATATCTCCTACCGCGGCGTACTTCATGAAATCGCTCTCCATTAATTCTGGATTGTTGTAGCATTCCGTTTTTGTAGGTTGGTAGCCGTCTTTTCTAATCATATAGTCTTCTACATCTAGTTGCGTGAAAACTACTTGCGAGTTTTTAAACTGACCTAACTGTAAAAATTCCTTAGGCTTGATCTCATGAATTTGTAGATGCTGCAATATTTCACGTATGCCGTGTGCCACCTTACCAGCACCAGTGGCGATGATATTCATAGGTGGTAGTAAATTCTTTATAGCAGTAAGCTGTGATTTAAGGGCTGCATAATCGGGCAAATCATCTGCCTTAGGTAATTCATAAAGACCATCTCTTAAGCCTAGTATTCTAAAGGCGTTGTATGCGCCTACAATACCTGCGTATCTACCAAAGCCTATGAGCCTTGCACCACCAGCGTCGATAATGGTCTCATGGTCATATAGTTCAATCTTTTTGTCTAGTATCGCACGCAAC
Source organism: Nonlabens ponticola (assembly GCF_003966335.1). Classification (NCBI taxonomy): domain Bacteria; kingdom Pseudomonadati; phylum Bacteroidota; class Flavobacteriia; order Flavobacteriales; family Flavobacteriaceae; genus Nonlabens; species Nonlabens ponticola. Next base: position 2,689,611 of record NZ_CP034549.1, read on the forward strand.
AAGTCACGATTGTAGGGCTGTTTTTTAATAGTATGAGAAAAGAAGAAGTATTTTTTTCCTGCTATCAGTGCTTCTGTAGGTACTTCCTTTACTCCTATCATGACATCTGCGCTTGAGACATCATCGCTAACCTCTAGTCCAGCAGCTTTATAGGCATCATCGCTGTAGATTCTTATAGGTGATGATTCTATGAGGAATTCCGCTTTCGCGAAAGCGTGACTAGCACCAGCCACTTGCATAGGCGTCATGACAACGCGTCTATCTGGTGGGCTTTTTCTTTCGGCAATCAAGGCAAATTTCATAATACAGTTGTCATAAAGTAAGAAAGCAAGATACTAAAATGTACTGCCAACCTGAATAAAGGGAATAACGTAAAATCGATCAGGAAAAGCATGATAGTTTACAGGCATTAGACGGGCGCATCTTTGTATCATGATAATCACAAAAACATTTATAATGAAAAAATTAATCTTAGTAATCGCAGTAGCATTGACAAGTATCATGAGTGCCAGCGCACAGGAATCTATGCATGATAAGGCAGAACATTCTATGAAAAAACATGTTGACATCATTTCACTAGATCAAACACCTGGCGAGTTTACGGTCAAGCAATTAGAACTGGTTCCTGGAACCTATAAATTTGAGATTAACAATAAAGGAGTCGGTCATGATGTTGGATTCGTGCTAGTCCCTAAAGGGAAAGACATAAACAATCCAGAAAATCATATCAAGGGAGCTTATGTGACAGCACCAGTAGCCAATAATAGCAGCCAGTCATCAAAAACGGTGACGCTTACTGAAGGTGAATACGTATACTTTTGCCCGCTTAACCCTACAGCGACTGACAATACCATCGTGGTGAAGAAATAACGCAAAAATGAGTTAGGGTCTGTTCCTCGCTCATTGTCGAAGAAGATCTCGTGACATTGTTACGGGATTTTTTTATTTGCAACCAAAGCGCTTTTCTTTTTTGGCACAATTTTTAAGCCTTACGGGAATAAAGCAAGTTATATTTGTAGTCCAATTTTTCAGAGTTCAGAGTTCAGAGTTCAGAGTTCAGAGTTCAGAGTTCAGAGTTCAGATTTGGAATTTGGAATTTGGAATTTGGAATTTAAGATCACGTAAGTGATCGCCAGATTGGAATTTACCGCAATAGCGGTTCTGGGGTCGACTGGTTTTGACAGCGAGACTGGGTTGATTGTAAGCATGTAGAGCGCTGGGACATAGCTCTTAAATATCATGATTCAACTTTTTTAAACGGCGAGAATAACTACGCCCTAGCAGCATAATCTGAATCATAGTAGGATGTGCCTCGGCTTGTAAGACAAGCATGCAGGAATTCTCTCAAAGGCCTTGGTTTATGGCACTTGATATAGAGAATTCGTAAAAATAGACCTATCCTCATCAGGTCTTTGATGTTGAGGAGACACTCAATTGAAGATAAGGGATGCGTTGGTGGTTTCTGACCGGCAAGTCCACGAAAACCCAAACAGAAACTAAACATGTAGAAAGCGATGAAGTCGCTCGTTTGGACGGCGGTTCGAATCCGCCCGACTCCACAACTTAAAACCACATTACACTGTAAGTCAGTATAATGTGGTTTTTTATTTTGACTTACACATATCTTATGGATTTGTAAAGATTTAAAATTGTTGATTGAATAATTTGTCTGTAGTATTTTTCGATGATGCTATTTTCTTTATAATCATATGAAAAATGTGAGAAAGACATATAAATTATATTATGAAAGTTCTCATGAATATTCTTTGACCAAGACCGTCAACATATAACCACTTTCGTATTCCATAATCGGTCAGTAGATGCGTTCATATTTTGAAAAGCAACGCGGCGAAAACATGAAAAAGTAATTCTTTATGAATAAATTAAAAAGTATAGTTCTGTTTCTCCTTATGTGTTTATGCTCATGCAATGGCGAGTCAATCAAAGAGTTGAGCGATGCTCATTATGAAGAAATACGCGATATCCAGCTAACAGCAGTAGTAACTGATATTGATGATCCATGGCAGCCGTTTCACGGATTTGGCCTGATATCTCTTGAAATCATTGATAGTAACACTGAAATGTATGATCCAAGACCACATTTTGATGAATATCTCTTCATACTAAAAAAGGATCAAATGGAGCTCTATCAGTCGCTTTCTTTACTATCGATTGGTGACACAGTTAAAGTTGATATGCCAAATAAAAAAATAAGATATTTTTTGAATGAATATAATAGGGTTGAAGAATTTACACCACAGCTGTACGATGAGCCATTTTATCATTATTTCATAGAAAGAGATCTACAAAAGTTATGAATTAATTTTTTTAAAAAAAAACGAAAAAATGATAGTTGGTACTTGTGAGTACTACCCTAAGTAAAATTCTTAAATTTCTTAATTGATTTATTCAACATCATAATTATGAAGTTATAATTTTTACCATACAATAGCAGCATATTACTTGCCACTACAAATAATAGCTACAGCTATTGAAACACTATTAGGCAATTTTAATAGGTAATTATCTAGCTCGTCTTGTTAGATCCGAACTGTTTTGTAGAATTTTCGAATGCACTTCAATACATATTTTGATTGACTCGCGTCGGTATTCATTAGTGTAAGAAACTATAAGATATGACTAAGTTTTCGCGAAAGCGTAATAGATACAATTACCTCAACGTTTCAAGGCAAAATGTCCACGTGTCATCTTGTTGTTTGCCGTTGTCAACGTGTACCAATAATCGGTACTAGGTAATGGCTCGCCATTATAGGTTCCATCCCAACCGTTGCCATTGATCTCTAATTCAACAAGTAATTTACCGTATCGATCATAGAGTAAAAGTTGGCTGCTAGGATCTAGATTTTTGCCGCCGCGTATATTCCATGTATCATTATATCCATCACCGTTGGGCGTGAAAAATTGTGGGACACCTATGGTGATCAACTCTTGCTGCTTGTAATAGCAACCTTGTAAATCACGTACGGTAACTTCTTGCAGGCCATCATCTGTCTGAATGCGATCAAAAGTGTATTCATAAGCGTTACCGCGACGATCCATGTCAAACCACTCGCCATCTTCCAGACGTACTTGATATCGAGATGGTTGATCACCTAGATCTTCTAGTATAATAGTTATCTCATGAGAATCAAGACTAGTCACAAAATCAGATTCAATCTCAAGATCAACCGGTTGTGAACTTTCTCTTATCAGCGTTTGTGACTGGGTTGAGCAACCGGTTAAGAATGATGTGATATCAACCTTATAGATTCCTAGATCGTTGGTTACCAGTCTATTTTCTGTAGTTTCTAGTACCTCACGTAGTCCATTATACTCTCGTGTCCATACAAAGTCATAGTCAGCTACTGGCAAGTCCACAGAAATCGTTACTGGGTCAGATGCCGTTCCCGTAGCTTTATTGATGCAAACGGAATACTCTTCTGGCAAACTAATTAACGGCATCGTATCCAAGCTAAATGTAATCATCGATGTATCATAGCATCGAGTATTCCTATTTGTGATCCTGGTATAGAAGGTGGTTTCTCCTGCCAGGATAGTGGTAGATTCAGGCAATCTATTACGATCACTCACGGCGTCATCCATGGTATTATAATAGTCAATCTCAAATCGGGTATGATTTGCATGAAATAGATTATTGTAATCCACAAACTGCAATGTTTCCTCTCCAACAATGTCATCACTGTTGTCGCATAAATTGATGATATCAGGTATCAGTGCGGTAGGTGCGTTTTCTACATTTATGGTAATTGAGGCACTGGCACGATCAAATCCTGCACTAGCACCTGTATCAATTACTATCACATGATATTCAGTAGTTTCCTCAGGCAAAATCTCAATCGATTGATCAGTCGACAGGATCTCCTCGCTGCCTACAATATTCCATTGATACGTATAGGTTCCCACAGGCTCATCTGGTTGTGGTTGAGCATTTAAAGTCACTGATTGACTCTCGTTGGCGCATAAGATGTCATCACTTGCATCGATGGTTACTTGAATAGGGCAGGCATTGAGAGCAATCTCAAATGATTGCTGAGCCATACAACCGCCACTTGCTGTGCGATCATATGCATATAGTATCGTGGGATTTTCAAAATCCTCATTGGTTATTGTAGACCCTATATCATAACGTGTACCACCACCATCTGGCAGCGTATAATAGGCAGCAGCCGCAGTTATGTTTTCTCCAGTAATTACTGGTAGGACATACGTCTCACAATCCTGAACATCGTCAATCGTATTGATCACAGGAGTCGCATCAATTGATAATTGAAAGGATTTTTGCGCAAAACATGCACTACCAGATGGATTGTCATATGCGTATAGTCTTGCTGGATAGAAAGGGAATGAATCGTGTGATAGCTCTTCTCCTATTTCATATCTATCGCCTTGACCGCCAGGCTCTGTATAATAGGCCTGGTTTCCTGACAAATTATCGCCTTTCAATGCTGGAAGTACATAGGTGTCACATGCAGCTTGATCCTCAATTTCTTCTAAGGTAGGAAAGTCTGTGGCATTGCTATTTACATTGATGTTGACTTGCTTGACAGTTTCGTTTCCATTGATGTCAGTCACTGTTACATCAATGATTGTTTTTCCTTGATCGCTACAAGTAAAGGTAGATTGACTTAATGTAATCGTATCAACGGCACAGTTGTCAGTAGGCGTATCTATTATAACATCATTTGCATCAATGGTTGCACTATTATCGTCTCCTAGATCTATCTCAATATCTTGAACTTCATAGACAGGCGATTCTACATCGCGCACGATGACATTAAAAGTACATTCCGTTTCAGCGCCATTCTCATCAGTAGAAATAAAAGTCACTGGTGTCGTACCTACAGGAAAAAAACAGCCAGATTCTAATCCAGGTTGTTGTTTTACAGGCGTTGCGATAAATCTAAAGTTATCTATGCTCGCGTCAGCATTGTCACCTTGTTGCTCCCATATCATGGAAGTAATATTTTGCCACTCAGGAGTATCGGGAAATTCCACTTCACCCGTTTGTTGCGGTATAAAGGTGGCACCGCAGCCCGTAGTAAACTTCATATTGGTAGTACAGGCTATAAAACGCAACGGTGTAAATGGGTCACCGCCATTATAGGTCCATGTGTTTCCCGTATTGGCATGAATGAGTGCACCCTTGCGATTATCACAAGGAATAGGCCACGGCGCATCTATATGACTACCGTCATTACCGTCTAGGCGCATGCCGTTCTCTATATAAGGACTATCAAAAACATTCTCACCGTTAAAAATCATTACAATCTCCTCGCTAGGGCTAACGTTAGATGTAGCATCAGGAAAATTTACCGTGGCACCGCACTTACCTTCTTCGGCATCGACGATTACATCAGCTGGACAAGTAATTATATTTGTTGTTCTTATCACCAGCGATTTGTGCGTGACGGCCATACTATCTCTCGCAATAGATTTTTCAGACATCGCATGAGCTGTCAGGGTTAGCGAGACGAGTAAAACAATTATATTGAGGTAAAGATTCTTCAGGGTACTATTATTCTCAGGTAAATGTGTGTTTCAATACCTCAAACCTACATTTTTTATCCATTAAAGTATCAAAACATCGATTAAAAACATACTCATAGTGCATTTCATCGGTGTTTTTACTGTTTTACATAGATCAATGACCTAGAGTGATAATTTGATGTTTAGAAATTTGCTTTCGCGAAAGCATAATCCCTAACGACTTAAAAACGATTGACCATCATTGGATTTAGTTTCAATAACTTGGTTTTCATGAGTTTAAAAGCGCTTATGACTGGTAGTAGTTCTTAATCACTCGTATTTTAAAAAATCTCTTTTAGAATATTATAAAGAACGCCAGCGTTGATTAATCATTAATTTGCAGCGCAAAGGGAACTTATGGTGCAAATAAAAAACTATATCGTTGTTTTAAACGTAGATAATTGCAATTGACCGATCACTCTCTGAAATCTTACGAAAGGCTCATAGCGTGAACATGCATCTACTCTCTATATAAAGCTTCTATGTTCACTCAAAGAAAACTAAGCAGTGTCTACTGGATATTCTTGATCACCATTATTCTATTGGTGCTGGCAAAGGCATTGACTGTACTCTATTATATTGACCGGCAAAAAGATGACGCACGATATGTCAACCTTTCTGGAAGACAACGCATGTTGAGCCAACGTATTACTAAACAGCTATTGTATCTCAACCTTAAGGACGATACCGCCGTTTATCCATATAATATGGACAGCCTGCAGATAAGCTTGACCGAATGGAAAGACGCACAGCAACTATTGGTAAATGAAGCTGCACCACAATATGACAATGAAGAGCTATCTACCCTTCTAGAGAATGCCCTGGTATCCATCAACGATATAGAAGATGAGGTTCAAAATGTACTAACAAATGAATCTAAAGAAGCTATAAAGAGGGCTACGGTCACCGCATCAAACAGAGAGGTGCGTTTTCTTAAAAATATGGATAGCGCCACAAATTTATTTCAACAGGAAGCAGAGTCTAAAACGGCTCAATCTCGCAATGTTGCCTTAATTCTAGCAGTTATAAGCCTTTTAGTTATTCTTCTAGAATTCATGTTAATAGTGCTTCCATCGTTTAAAGCGCTTTTTGCCAAAAATGCCCAACTAGAGCAAGCTAATAAGCAATTATCAGAATTTGCGCAGATAACCGCGCATAACTTGCGATCACCCATTGGGAACCTCACATTTTTAAGCAACTTTTATAAGAATGCAGAATCTGACGAAGAGAAGACAGAGTTATTTGAAAAATTTGATATTGTAATAGGTCACCTAAGTGAGACCATAGATGTGCTCATCGACAGCATCAAAATCAAGGCACATACAAATGTAGAATTCGAAACCTTATCTTTTGAAAAGACACTAGATCATACCATGCAATTACTGTATGCAGACCTAAAACGAACTAACGCAACTGTAAAAGCTGATTTTTCTAAGGCACCGACCATTACATACCACAAAATATATCTTGATAGTATTTTCCTTAACTTGATGACCAATAGTATTAAATATAGAAGTCAAAAAAGAGAACTGATCATTGTTGTAAGAACAGTTTATCACAAGGATCAAACCGTGATGTATTTTACTGACAATGGCCAAGGTATAGATTTAGATCGCCAGGGCGACAAAATCTTTAATTTAGGAAAAACCTTTCACCGCAATGCAGACGCCAAAGGTATAGGCTTATTCATGACACGCAACCAGATTCAAGCTTTAGGTGGCAGTATTGATGTGACGAGTAAACCCGATGAAGGAACAACATTTATAGCAACTTTTAAAAATCACAATGGAGACTAAACCATTTGTAATAAGCCTTATTGACGATGATGAGATCTACCAGTACGGTTTTAAACGCACCATAAACATTACCAAATTTGCTAAGAAATTACTGATTTTTAGCGATGGTGAACAGGCGATCAATTTTCTCATTGATAACATAGCCAATGCTAGTGAATTGCCAGATGTGATTTTTCTAGATATCAACATGCCTATCATGGATGGTTTCCAGTTTATGGAAGAGTACGTGAAAATAAAACCACGAGTAGGTAAACCGATTACTATTTATATGGTATCATCTTCCATCGATCCTGCAGACATAGAAAGAGCACAAGAGATATCAGACATTTCTGACTACATCATCAAGCCCATTCAGCTTGAAACGCTAGAAGAAATAATCATAGAGCTTGAAAAAAAATACAATGATTAAGCTGTATTAATTGGGATGAACAGTGTCATTGTATTTTCAGATCTCTTCATTCTCATGAATCAAATGCTCTAGAATCTTACTAGGGTAAATGTTATAATAAATTAAAAGTCAAGGATAACAAGGTCACTAGTTTGTACTTTGAACAAGTCAAACTGATAGGGGTTTGCAAACTCAAAATAAAAACTAACTGATTAATTCTACCATCATGACTTTACAGGATTTAGGAAATTCAAATTTTGAAAACTACATCGGTGCTTCCGAAGGTCTGTCCGAAATGGCTTACCAGATGACATCGCATGTACTTACTTTAGGCTATGCAGTTATGCTAGCTGGACTGCTTTACTTCGTTTTAACCATAAAACAAGTATCTCAAAAATATAGAATGTCAAATATCTTATCGGTTGTGGTAATGGTATCAGCATTTCTTCTACTTTATGCACAGGCAAACAACTGGACAACCAGCTTTGAGTTTGATGCAGAGCGTGGTCGCTATTTTCTTGCTGATGGTGAGGACCTTTTCAACAATGGGTATCGTTACCTCAACTGGTTGATTGACGTACCAATGCTGTTATTCCAGATACTATTTGTAGTTTCCTTGACTAAATCTAAGTTGTCATCAGTAAGAAACCAATTCTGGTTCTCTGGTGTAATGATGATCGTTACTGGATATATTGGACAATTCTATGAAGTTTCTAACTTGACGTTATTCCTAGTTTGGGGTGCTGTCTCTACAATATTCTTCTTACATGTTCTTTACTTAATGAAGAAAGTAATTAATGAAGGTAAAGAAGGAATTCCTGCCAAGGGTCAGAAGATCTTAAACAACATTTGGATTTTGTTCTTGATTTCATGGATGCTATATCCAGGTGCATACTTGATGCCTTATCTTGGTGGTGTCGATGGATTCCTATACAACGAGAGCGGTATTGTAGGTCGTCAAATGACTTACACCATTGCAGATGTTACTTCTAAAGTAATCTACGGTGTACTTTTAGGTAACCTAGCAATGTTCTTGAGTAAAGAAGAAGGTTACAAGGTAACTGACTAATATTCCTTATCAATACAGTATTAAAAGGATGCCATGCGGCATCCTTTTTGCTCTTAAAACATAACTAACACCAATTTTGTAAATTTGCATTATGCATTCATGGACACATAGAATTCTTGCTATCGCGATGTCGCTGCTGCTGCTAGGCACAACGACCTCGTTTAGTATTGATGCCCATGTGTGCGGCGGTGAGATTGTAGACATCTCACTCACAAACGATAGTGACTGCAACATGCAAATGATGGATCATGAGATGCATGACCTCATGAAAAAAATGGGTTGTTGTCAAGATCACAATCTAGCATCAATAGGTCAGGACGATGTGCAACCATCCATGAGTGACTTCTCGCTGGATCAACAACAATTCATAATAGCATTCACGCATTCTTATGTAGTTCAATACGTGCTGCCCGCAACTGCCGCAACAAGCTATAGTTCTAATCCAGAGCCGCCATTGCCGCGGCAACCGCTATACATACTACACGAGTCCTACCTTATTTGATAAAACGGAATTCATCATCATAGCTGTGCGCTAGCACAGGATTATTCCATTTTATTAAATACGACAATGAAACAATATTTATTATTGGCTGGTTTGGTTTTCGCTTTCGCGAAAGCGCATTCACAAGGACCACCCATAACAGCAGACAAGCCCATCATGTTAGGTGGAGGCAGTTTTACAACAAAAACATTAACCGAAATACGTAACACAGAGCGAGGCACCGCCATTCATATACCGCTCATGTTGCATTATCTACCTACGGCAAACAGTCTAATAGCAGTACACTTGCCCTACATCAATTACGATTTGCAAGACGCATCTGGTAGCGACCTGGCTGATGTCAAAATCATGGGTAAGTACCAATTTTATCGCAAGGATGGTACCGGCAGGACATTCCGTATGGTGGCCAAAACCTTACAGACACTACCTACAGGTCCAGAACTGGATCTTATGGATTTGAGTACTGGTAAATACGCAGGATACTACGGTCTGGTATCGGGTCTTGAGACACTTAAATACGGTATTTCAACTGAGATAGGTTACAACTGGCAACCTGATGGTACGTTGGATGAATTCAGGACAAAGCTAGGTTTTGGACTACCACTACTCAAGCCACAATATCCTAATAAACAAGTAAACCTTTATTTTGAATATACCAGCGCCTGGTTGCATGAACGTGACTGGTACCAACTGTTGTATTCTCAAGGTATTCAATATGCGCGCAAGAACATCACCTTTGATCTTGCCGTGCAATTACCATTAGTACAAGAAATCGCGCCTGACCGCGCACTCAATTATTCTGTGTTTCTAGGAACACGCTACACATTTTAAAATGACTATTATGAAAAATATACAGATGATTACCGCATTTCTTTTTTGCTTTTTTGCTTTCACTTCGACAAGCTCAGCACAGAGCGCGAAAGCGGACGCCCAAATATCCAAAGAACGAGACCAATTTGAAGTACAAGTCGATGGGCTTGGTTGCCCATTTTGTGCGTACGGTCTAGAAAAAAAATTCAAAGAATTTAAAGGCATCAAGGATGTCAAGATTGACATCGAGACTGGTGACTTCTCATTCTCGTATCCTGCAAGCAAGGAACTAACCATGCAAGCAGTGACTGAGCAGGTTAAGAAAGCCGGGTACACACCACAAACAGCTAAAATCGTAAGAGCAAACGGCACCATTGAGACCAATGAACCTAAAGCAACCGTAGCAGAACTAGGTACATTGACCACGTCAACAATGATGGTAAACGGTAAATGCGGTATGTGTAAGGCACGCATCGAGAAAACCGTTGCAGATTTACCTGGCGTTCTAGATGCCTCATGGGATGTGAAAACTAAGCAACTTGTGGTGAATCACGATGCTACCATGACCAATAAAGCTGCCATTTCCAAAGAGCTAGCAGCCGTAGGTCACGATACTAAATCCAATAAGGCTAGCGATGCGACTTATGATGCACTACCAGCATGCTGCCACTATAAACGAGCTATATAATGAAGAAGTTTTTATACATCATCCCGATTGTTATCGGGATGATTTCTTGTAAAGAAGATAAACCAATTGTTATGGAATGGCAATTGGACAAAGTCATTGAATTTGATGGTATCAACCCTATAGGATTGGCGAGCTATGGTGAGAACATCGCTATTAGTGATGGAGATCATAATCGGCTCGTAATGATTGATCAAGACGGCACCCTAATCAGTGAGGTAGCAGATTTTGATCGTCCCATGCACATCGATGTTAAAAATGACATCATTTATGTTCCAGAATATGGTCGTGACTCTATCGCAATGGTTGCCAATCAAGAAAGATCCTACCTTAAGTTATCAGACTCGCTGGATGCACCAGCTGGCATAAGTATTTTCAATAATGAAATTGCCATTGCAGACTTTTACAACAACAAGATTCATTACAATGATGGATCTAGCTGGTCAAGCTTTGGTAAAGAAGGAAAGGCGCTAGGCGACTTCTACTACCCTACTGATGTTCAAATTACTGATGATTATATCTATGTAGCTGATGCTTATAACAATCGCGGTCAAGTATTTGACAAATCAGGTAAGGTGATAAAAGCCTTCGGCGAGGATCAAAATTTCAACGCTGCTACAGGCATTTACGTGAGCGACCAAGAGATTTTCCTGACGGACTTTGAGAACAATCGTGTGGTCATTTTCAGTAAAGATTATACCGTCCAGCAAGTTATTGAATCAGGAATTGACAAACCTACTGATATGATTGTGGTAGATAATCAACTGTTTATCACTAATTATAGAAAAGGGGAGTTAGTGATTTATAAGCTGCAACAAGTATCTAGTTAAATTGATTTTGTTGATTACGCTTTCGCGAAAGCGTGTTCCCTCTAAACCAATTCAAATATGACCATGAAACACACTTATAACATTGAAGGAATGACCTGCACGAGCTGCAGTGCTGCCGTTGAGAAGTCGCTTAAAAAAGTTGCTGGTATCGACGAGGTAAGCGTTGATCTGGAAAACAAACAAGCAACGGTAGAAATGAAGCAACATGTGGCTCTATCTGAGCTGCGTGAGACTTTGCCTTCAAAATATTCCATTTCTCAAGTTGAGGAAACAAACAATTTTAATAATACAGGCGCGACCTCAACTACCATGATGTCCAACAATGTAGAAGAGAGTAAATGGCAACAATTAAAACCGTTATTCTTGATTTTGGGATATATCGCGGCGGCTACAATCTTGCTCAATTACTCACGTGATAATTGGAATGGGGCGATGCTGGATTTTATGGGATTGTTCTTTATCGTTTTTAGCTTTTTCAAGATTCTTGATCTTCAAGGTTTTCCTGAAAGCTTTAAAATGTACGATCCACTTGCCAAGATCTTTCCGGCATACGGCTGGATCTATCCGTTTATAGAAACAGCACTTGGATTGATGTTCTTGATGCGATTTGAGATTGACATTGCTTTGATAATCACTTTAGTTATCTTGGGAATAACCACTGTAGGCGTGACTAAAACATTGTTGGATAAAAAATCCATTCAATGTGCTTGTCTGGGAACGGCACTCAAATTACCTATGACCCAAGCTACCTTTATTGAGAACGCCATCATGATTGTCATGGCAGTGGTCATGTTATTTATCCTTTAAAAACATAAATGCCCAGCTCTTGAAAGCTGGGCATTTTGATGTTGAATAGGCTTATCGCTTACTTACCTTCTGTATCGATACCTAGTTTCATAGCGACTTCCTTAGTGATGTTCACACCAGGCTCTGCATAGATAAGAACTTTACCGTCAACGACTGCTTTAAGTCCTTTTGCCTTTGCAACTTCCTCGATCGCTTTGTTCAATTTCTCGAGAATTGGCTTCATCAAGTCATTTTCTTTAGCGCCTAATTGCAGCTCTGCCGCCTTGCTTGAGTTTACATATTCTTTTTGTAACGCAGCTGCCTGTTGTTGGATGTTTTGCTGTTCTGCTTCAGTAACATTAGGCTTCTGAGCTTGATACTGCAATTCTTGCATTTTAGCTGCAGACTTTGCTTCCATTTCTTGAAGATCAGCTTGAAGCTTTTGAGTAAGTTGAGTGATCTCTTTACGGATAGGTTCAACTTCTGGCATGTTTGCAAGAATAGCTTCATACTGCACATATCCTGTTTGTGCCATGGCACTACCTGCGACTAGAAATAATAATAAAAGTACTTTCTTCATTTTTGAAATTTTAAAGGGCGCAAGATAAGCAATCTACTTATGTTGCTATTAGTTTGGATGCGATATTCAAATACTAGACCAAAGTTGCAACAGATAGTTTAATAATATTTAACTACTTCTTATTGCGCCTATTATAGTTTTTATCACCACGCGTTTTAGGCTTCTTGTATTTTTTGGCAATCTCTCTTCTATAGCTACCGCCTTGATTGGTTTTCTTATTCTTGTCTTTTTTTTCATGAAAAGAAGCACCTTTCTCATCCTCAATCACCGTATGTGGATTGTAGCGCTCTACAACCCGAGGTTGCTCCTCTGGTGTTTTTTGTTTTGAGATCTCAACTTCTTCGGGCAAAGAGATGACAGGAATCTCTTGACTCATCAAACTTTCAATCTGCCTTTTGTATTCTTCTTCTTGTTCCGTATAGAACAACAGCGACGTTCCTTTTTCATCAGCACGACCAGTACGACCTATGCGATGCATGTAATTTTCTGGAAATTTGGGTGTGTCCATGTTTATAACGTGTGTGATCTTGTCAAGATCCAGACCACGTGCCATGACGTCTGTAGCAATCAAGATGCGAGCATCGCCACCGTCAAACAACTCGATACTGCGCAATCGGTAATTTTGAGTCTTGTTAGAATGAATGACCGCAAGCTCACTACCGTAATGGGGTGATAATATTTCCTGTAGTCTATCGGCACTCTTTTTTGTTTCTACAAAAACCAGGACTTTAGAATATTCTTGAGCATTGCTCAATAGGTGCATGAGCAAATTTGCCTTGGTATAATAATTAGGAACAGGATAACAGTATTGATCTATATTCTCTAATGGTGTTCCCGATACGGCGATGCTTATTTTTTCTGGATTGTAAAAATAGGATTTGATGAATTCTTCAATCTGATCTGTCATCGTCGCTGAGAACATGATGTTTTGCCTGCGTGTAGGCAGGTGATCAAAAATATTAGTCAGCTGAAATCTAAAACCCAAATCCAGCATCACATCTACCTCATCAATCACGACCTTTTTACAATACTTGAGTTTTACCGACTGTGCTACCGTTAGGTCATACAAACGACCTGGCGTAGCAATGAGAATGTCGCAACCTTCGGCAAGTGCTTTCTTCTGGGTATTGATGTTTGTACCACCGTAGACACCTAAAACACGAGTGTTTATATACTTTGCATAGCTCTCAACTTGCTCTACTACTTGCACTACTAATTCTCTGGTAGGAACTAAAATCAATACGCGTGGATCCAACGACTCGCTATACTGTAATTCATGAAGTAAAGGCAACATATATCCCAATGTCTTTCCAGTACCAGTTTGTGCAATTCCTATGGTATCACGACCACTCAATATTACTGGGAAAGCCTCTTCCTGTATAGGTGTCATGGTTTCAAATCCTAGATCTACCAATCCATTTAGCAATGGCGTCTTAAGATTAAGGTCTGTAAAGGCTTTCATAATCGTGATTTGATGCAAAGGTACTTCTTTGAGAACTTGAAAACTTGCGTAGAGATAATGAAACCAGTTCAACGTGACAAGCTAGTGCTCGTATTACGCAGAATTTATCTCAGCGCCTCAAGCAAATTCGCCGGGCAAATGCTGAAACCAGTTTAGCATGACGAGAAACGATTACCAACCGCCTATCTTTGCTGGGTGCATTTAAGAAACATACATCGATACGGGTACGACTTTCCTAAACTGGTCGCCGCTCACCCTAAATTACAGGATCATATTATAAAAACGCCTACCGGTGCCGAAAGCATAGATTTTGATCAACCGGCGTCTATACTGGCTTTCAACACGGCATTGCTCAAGCATCACTACAAAGTCAAGTACTGGAAGTTGCCCGCAGGAACGCTTTATCCACCTATTCCTGGGCGTGCAGATTACATTCATCACCTCGCAGATCTTGTAGGCAAAGGAGAGAAGAAAGGACTAGATATAGGCTGTGGCGCGAGTGCCATCTACCCTATTCTGGGTAATGCCATCTATGATTGGACGATGGTAGGTAGCGATGTAGAAGATAGCAGCATCGCATCAGCGCGCGATAACACATTAAAAAATGACGCTATCGAGATACGCCAGCAAGTAGATAAATCAAATCTTTTTACAGGTATCATCAAAGAGGGAGAATATTTTGATTTCACGATGTGCAATCCACCTTTTTACGGTAGCGAGGAAGAAGCTCTCAAGGAGAATTTGAAAAAACAGCGTAAACTAGGCAAAAATCAAGATGGTCGCAATTTCGCTGGTATGGCTCACGAGCTTTGGTGTAATGGCGGTGAGGCCTTGTTTGTAAAACGATTGATTAAGGAATCAGTTTCTTTTAAGGATCAGGTAGGATGGTTTACTAGTTTGCTTTCGCGAAAGCAAAATCTACCAAAACTTCAAAAACAACTCAAAAGACTCAACGCAGATCAACAAGTGATTACCATGCAGACTGGGAATAAGGAAAGTAGAATCCTCGCATGGCGATTTGTAGATCAGGAACCTAATAAAGAAGCGTAATGTTCGGACTATTCAAGAAAAAAACTGAGGCAGAAAAACTGCAAGAGCAATACTCAAAACTCATGGCAGACTACCACCGACTTTCTACCACAGACCGCGCAGCGAGCGACGCAGCCTATGCAAAAGCTGATGAGATCGCCAAAAAGCTGGACTCGCTTAAATAACCTACATCTGGTCTGGTACCTGAATACCTAATAACTGGCAACCTGTCTTTATAACTTGTGCCGTTTTATAACTCAACAATAATCTGAAGTGTTTGAGATCTGCATTGCTTTCCTCAACAATTTTGGGCACGTTTTGATAAAAACTATTGAACTCTTTGACCAGATCAAATAAATAATTTGCCACCAGCGCTGGACTATAATTGCGGGCTGCTGCTTGTACTGTTTCGGGAAACTGCTGAAGCAATTTGACGATGGCTAGATCCTTGTCAGTCAATTCGAGATTAGTTGCCGCGGTGAGTTGCTGATCATTAAAACCTGCCTTACTTAAAATCGATTTTATACGGGCATGTGCATATTGAATGAATGGTCCAGTATTACCCTGAAAATCTACCGATTCTTTAGGGTCAAAAACCATGCTTTTCTTTGGGTCAATCTTGAGCATGAAATACTTGAGAGCTCCTAGGCCTATCATGCGGTATAATTCCTCGCGCTGCTCTTGATCCAGACCGTCTAACTTTCCTTGTTCTTGTGCTATTTCTCTTGCGGTATTGGTCATTTCGGCGATCATGTCATCTGCATCAACGACCGTTCCTTCTCGAGATTTCATTTTACCATGCGGTAGCTCAATCATACCATAACTCAAGTGGTACAGGTTGTCTGCCCATTCATAGCCCAGCTTTTTGAGAATCAAAAACAGCACCTTAAAGTGGTAATCCTGCTCGTTACCCACAGTATAAACCATGCTATCAATATTGTGATCCTTGACGCGCTGTATAGCGGTACCTATATCTTGAGTCATGTAAACGGCCGTACCGTCACTGCGCAATACGATTTTTTCATCCAGACCATCAGCCGTTAAATCAATCCAGACAGATCCATCCTCTTTCTTGAAGAAAACACCATTGTTGAGTCCATGTGCAATCACATCCTTACCTAATAAATAGGTGTCGCTCTCATAATACAAGCTGTCAAAGGTGACGCCTAGATCGCGATACGTGGTGTCAAAACCTGCATAAACCCAGCCGTTCATCATCTTCCACAATTTAACGGTTTCTTCATCGCCTTGCTCCCATTTGCGCAACATTTCTTGAGCTTCCAGAATGCTAGGCGCATTTTTGGCAGCTTCTTCCTGTGTTTGACCTTGCGCGACTAGTGCGGCAATCTCCTTTTTATACTCTTGGTCAAACTTCACATAGTAATCACCTACCAATTTATCACCCTTCACGCCTTGAGATTGAGGCGTCGCATTATCACCATACTTGACCCATGCCAGCATGGATTTACATATATGAATACCGCGATCGTTGATGATTTGGGTTTTGGTAACTTCTTTACCTGCAGCCTCGATGATTTGAGCCATGGAATAGCCTAGCACTATGTTGCGTATGTGACCTAAATGCAATGGCTTGTTGGTATTAGGTGAACTGTACTCGACCATGGTACCAGCGGCATCTTCATCTATTACTTTCCTACCATAAGTTTCATTTGCTACAATTGAATTAAAATCTTCCAGAAATGCTTCTGTCTTTATAGAAAGATTTAAAAATCCCTTGATGACCTCAATGCCTGAAACTAATTTAGTTTGATACTGTAACTCTTCACCTATTGCCTGTCCTATCGCTGCTGGATTGCCTTTAATGTGGCGCAGCATCGGGAACACCATGATGGTATAATCTCCTGATTGATCCTTTCGCGTAAGCGTAACCTCAACATTTTCCAGCTTTACTTCATAGAGTTTTTCTACGGCTTTTATGGTTTCTTCCTGCAGTTGTTGCACTAGGTTCATGGGCAAAATTTAAGCCCACAAAGATAGGAATTATGAAAGGCTTGAAGTCTTATACAGACTAAGTTTGTAACTTGATGCCATGCTATATAATGTATCTTACAATAGACCTAAAATTGATCGTGCCATAAGTGATGAAGTAGGTGGTGTTTTAAGCTTGCGCGAAAGGTGGAAACTCAAAGGCTCTGGTTCTCCTCAACTCCACATTAATAGTTGTAGCATTCATATTCACAATCTATTGGTGCTGGATAACAATGCAGATAAATGTAATATCGAGATACGCGAGAAGGGTATTATCATCAGATTTAGATCATTGCTGGAAACATATGCATTGCCTATTCCCTTTTATAAACTCACGATCTACAAAGGCCGCGCTGAGGAATACAGCATTTACCGCGATGATTATTTTGTCAAGGTACGCGCCAATCATAAATCCATCCACAAATTCATGGGTAAAATAAGCCAGCTCAAAAGCGATCAGGGTTTCACTTATGTGGATGATTTGTAGGTAGCCTTTATAGACAGGCCGCAAACTAAGCTATCGAGAATATAATTAATTTTTATTCTACATGAACGCAAGTGCCAACCCTATTCCTATTCCCTTACTTTCATAAATGGTACTGCGCCCCAAACTGTCCTTTCCTGATTTAAGAGTTCTCTTACTATAAAATACATCTGCTTGCAGCAACGTTTTTCCAAGTGGTATTTGGTAGCCAAATCCTAGGTTGATCAATCCGCCAGTTTGAAAATTGGCATTCCTGATACTTGGATCTACATTGGTACCGATATCAAAGTAACCAAAAAACGAATTATTCTCTGCATTTGAATAGTATCGTACATCTAGATAAATGGGTAATGTATTGAGGTTAGGGTTTTGGAAACCGTCAAGTCCCAATCCTAAGCCAGCAGAAAATTGATCTGTCAAGAAATATCCAGTGATAGTGTTTAAGGAATAAACAGCCGTGCCGCTTGCAGATATTTCTGTCGCTACGGTACCCGAATCTGGTGTAAATCTTTCTCGTTCCAGCTCAAATATCGACTGCGCACCTATGCGCGTGATATTGAAAAGGCCTCGATCTTCTTGAGCTATACCAAGAGAGTTGATCGTGAGCGAGATAAAAAGAAGAATGTAATTAAGTTTAATATTCATAGCTGGTTTTGAAATAATCGAAAAAGTTTTTAGTAACAACTTCTATACCATGGGATTAATTCGGATTCTATATCCTTAGTTACATGAATGATATAAGGTAGTTTCACATTTTTGTAACAAATCCATTGTATGGATTACTAACAAGCAAATACTACATTCATGATTTTAAGTCTCAAGAACGTTTCTAAAACGTATAGCAATGGCGTCAAAGCACTAGACGATGTAACTATCGATATCCATAACGGCATGTTTGGTTTATTAGGACCTAATGGCGCTGGTAAATCCTCACTAATGCGCACGATAGCTACCTTGCAATCGCCTGATAGTGGTGAGATTCATCTTGAAGACATCAATGTACTGGAAGAAAAAATCGAATTCCGTAAAACGCTGGGCTACCTGCCACAAGAATTTGGCGTATATCCTAAGATGAGCGCGCAGGATTTGCTGCATTATTTTGCTAGCCTTAAAGGTATTTCAAAGAAATCAGAGCGCAACGCCATCGTTGACAAAGCGCTAGAAGTAACTAACTTGACCGAAGTAAGACACAAGCATGTAGCTGGTTATTCTGGTGGTATGAAGCAGCGTTTTGGTATTGCTCAACTTCTGCTCAATGATCCTAAACTCATCATCGTAGATGAACCTACCGCAGGTCTTGACCCAGCAGAGCGTCACCGTTTTCTCAACGTATTGCGTGAAATAGGTACCAATCACATCGTGATATTCTCTACTCACATTGTTGATGACGTCAAGGAATTATGTACAGACATGGCCATTTTGAATGGTGGTAAAATTCTAGCACATGCGACTCCTAAGGAACTGGTTGCATCGCTTACTGGCAAAATATGGACGACCACAGTAAGCCGCGAGGAAGCAGAAAAACTACAAAACGAAGTGAACGTTATTTCCAGCAGTTTTGACCAGGATAATAATCTCAAGGTGAGAGTTTATGGTGATAACCAGCCATCTGCCATATTCTCGCCAGCAGAACCTACTCTTGAGGACGTGTATTTCACAACCTTGAACAGCGAGCAGCATGAAGCATTAACTGAAAACGCTTAATCATGTTTGCAACCATTTTTACCCACGAGATCAAAACATGGTTTAAGAAACCTATGTTTTACATTTATACAGCGGTCGTTTTTTTATTGGCGCTTCTTCTATCTGCATCTGCAGTTGGTGTTTTTGACAGTGATAATGTCACGGTCACCGCTGCTATTAAATTGAATAGCGCCGTAGGTATTTACGGTACCGTTGGCGTTTTTGCTTTGATCACCTATCTACTGATTCCATCAATAATTGGTGGTACGATTCAGCGTGATTTTTCCAACAACATGCACAATGTCTTGTATTCCTATCCGCTGACAAGGATTAGTTATTTGCTAGCAAAATTCAGCGCAGGAATGTTGATCACTTTACTGGTCATCGTTTGTAGTGTGTTAGGATTGACATTAGGATATTATTTACCAGGAGCTAACGAGGCCTTGGTAGGTCCTTTTGAGATCATGAATTACTTACAGCCATTCTTGATTTACATCATTCCTAATGTATTCTTTTATGGCATTATCGTATTTTCTGTAACGGCATTCCTGCGTAATATCAATATTGGTTTTATGGTGGTGTTGATTATCATCATTGCTCAAGCCACGGCTGGTAGTTATTCCCAAACTATGGATGACACCTACTGGCTAGAATTATTGGAACCTACAGGTGATATTGCGACCCTTGAAAAAATAAAATACTGGACTCCAGAAGAACAAAGCAATCTACTTATTCCTGTCGAGGGCACCTTGCTCTACAATCGTATCATCTGGCTAGGGTTCTCTATTCTGGTGTTTGTGGGCTTACTCTTTAGCTTCAACTTTTCACAGTCTGCGACTGGCATTAGACTTAGAAAGTCTAATGGCCTACGAGTGACAAAAGCCAACTTCAGCACGCTACAACGTGTGGTGATGCCTAAGGTGACTCAGGATTTCAGCTTTTTCTCGCAGCTCAAGACTTCTTGGGTACTTGCCAAAGCTGATCTGAAATACATCATCACGGCCTATCCGTTTATTATAATTACGGTGATTGCGTTTGCCTTTTCATTAGTTACCATGCTGGCGACTGGTCAGGTATTTGGAACTGATATCCTGCCTAAGACCTGGTTGATGCTGCAATTTGTCACCGGTATTTACACCTTATTCATATACTTCCTCGTGTTTTTATACGGTGGTTTGATCATGGATCGTGCTCGCGCAGCACACCTGAGCCAGATCATGGATGCAACGCCTACCAGCAATTGGGCGATATTGCTGTCTAAGTTCATAGCCTTGGTCCTTATGGTATTCACGCTGCTATTCATCGTGATGCTCAGCGGTATATTCATACAGACCTACAATGGGTTTACTGAGTATCAAATACCACTGTATTTGTTTGATCTATACGTGGTCAACAGTTGGAATTTCCTGCCGTGGATATTTTTGACCTTATTCGTACACACACTCATCAAGAACAAATGGTTGGGCTTGATTGCGCTAGTAATTTTTGCCGTTGGCGTGCCTTTCTTGTTAGACGCCATAGGTGTTGAGCAAGCACAATTTAGATTCAATCAAGGTGGTGGCTCGCCATCGCATAGTGATATGAATGGTTATGGATTTGCCTTGCCTCGATACTATTTCTATAAATTGTATTGGCTAGCATTGGGCATCGCCTTGTTTGTGATGGCTTTATTATTCTATAGACGTGGTATGAGCACTGGTGTTGGTGAACGTTTTGCTTTCGCGAAAGCGAGATTAACCACATCAAAGCTAACATCATTAATTGCCTCACTGGTGGTATTCCTAGCCATAGGAAGCTACATCTGGTATGTCAACAATATTGAGAACGAGGTTATGACCGGCAAGGAACGTGAATTGCTACAGGTCAATTTTGAAAAGGAACTGGGTCAGTTTGCTAATGCACCACAGCCGCAAACAGTGGCGATCAATACCTTTATCGATATATTCCCTGAATCACGAGATTTCAAGGCTGGAGCTACCTACACGCTGGTCAATAGGACTGATGTTGCCATTGATACGCTGCATGTAAATTATCCGGATCGCCCTACAGAAATTGAAATAAGCCGCGCTAGCAAGGTGGTTTATGACGATGAAGATTTTGATTACCGTATGTATGAATTTGAACAAGCATTGCAGCCAGGCGATACGATTGAATTTAAATTCAATACATGGAACGAGCCTAACACGTGGCTAGAGAACAACTCGCCAGTTCAAGAGAATGGAACCTTCATTAACAACGGTATTTTCCCATCCATCGGGTACAACGAGCAGGTAGAGATACGCAACACACAGGTACGTGAGAAATATGACCTACCACCCAAGGATCGATTACCGGCGCCTATGATTCCTGGTGTGCAGGATCGCAACTATCTAGGTCCTAACGCACACTGGATAGATTTTGAAGCAACGGTAAGCACAGCGCCAGATCAAATTGCTATTGCACCAGGTTATCTTACCAAGGAATGGGAAGAAGATGGTCGTCGTTATTTCCATTATAAAATGGATTCCAAAATGCTGAATTTCTACGCGTTTTTGAGCGGTAGATATGAAGTCCTGAAAGATCAGCACAATGGTGTAGCACTAGAGATTTACCATCATCCAGCACATACCTACAACATTGACCGTATGATGAATGGACTCAAGGAAGGTCTGGACTACTACAATGAGAATTTTACACCTTACCAGCATAGGCAGGCTCGTATTATAGAGTTTCCTAGAACGGCTGGTACCTTTGCCCAGGCATTTCCTAACACCATACCTTTTAGTGAAGGCATAGGATTCATTGCAGATGTTGATGACGAGAGCAATGACGATGTGGATTATCCATTTAGCGTGACGGCTCACGAGCTGGCACACCAGTGGTTTGCACACCAGATCGTTGGTGCAAATGCTAAAGGTGCTACCCTACTTTCTGAAAGTCTGTCAGAATACAGCAGCTTGCGTGTACTCGAGAAAACTCGTGGTATGGCAGACTTGCGCAACTTCTTGAAAGACGCTATGGATACCTACTTGCAGGGCGGCACAACAGAGCAGATAGGTGAAAATCCGTTGATGTATAATGAGAATCAGCAGTACATCCATTACCAGAAAGGTTCATTGGTTTTATATGCCATGAGCGACTATCTAGGCGAGGACAAATTCAATGGTGTGGTCAAGGATTTTCTAGAAAAATACAAATTTCAAGGAGCACCGTATCCACTCGCGACCGAGTTTGTTGAGGATATAAAGACAGTTACTCCTGATAGTTTGCAGTATCTAGTCACTGATATGTTTGAGACCATCACGCTGTATGATAACAAGGTCAAAAAAGCTACTTATACAGAAAATAGCGATGGGTCTTATGATGTGAATATCAATGCCTATATCTCAAAATACCGTCGCGGTCCTAAAGGTAAATTCAAGTATGCCGGACAGCAAGGCGACAGCTTGACCTTTACTCCGGATGGTAAAAAGACCGCTATTAAATCCTTACCATTGGCAGACTATATTGAGATAGGCGTTTTTGGTGAGAATGATGAAGATACCAATGAGCCTGAGGTACTCTACCTAGAAAAGGTAAGGGTAGATCAAATTGATAACGATTTTAGTGTTCGCGTCATGAATAAACCGGTCGAGGCTGGTGTGGATCCTTACAATAAATTGATTGATCGCATTATTGATGACAATCGCAGGAACGTTACTGAGAGTGAATAGAGATCTATAGAATCTTTCAATTCAAGCCACGGTCAACAGCCGTGGCTTTTTTATGTCGCCTGTTAATATTTTCAATGAAATGACCATAACCTGCATTGCTGCCATTACCTTTAAAACATGAAGGTATTATTGACAGGTGCAAACGGTTACATAGGTGTACGATTACTTTATGAGCTACTCAAAGCAGATCATGAAGTAGTTTGCGCCGTGCGCAGCGCCTCTCGCCTATCTGTTCCTGACGAGATCAAGGAACAAATCGAGATCATAGAAATTGATTTTCTCAAGCCGCCTAAGATTAATCCGATACCGCAGGATGTTGATGCGGCTTATTACTTGATCCATTCCATGACTAGCAGCACCAGCTCATTTGATCAAATGGAAGCTGATAGTGCCAACAAATTTGTTGAACTGATTCAAGAAACATCATGCAGGCAGATCATTTACTTATCAGGAATTGTCAATCAAGAACAACTTAGTAAGCATTTGCTTTCGCGAAAGCGTGTTGAAGAAATACTATGTGCAAGCAAAATACCTTGTACGGTATTAAGGGCTGGAATTATCGTGGGTAGCGGCAGCTCCTCTTTTGAGATTATACGTGATTTGTGCGAGAAATTACCCGTCATGATCACTCCAAAATGGGTCAATACGAAGACGCATCCGATTGCCATACGCAATGTGATGAGTTTTCTAGTAGGCGTTTTAGGAAGAGACGATTGCTTGAATGAGAGTTATGATATAGGCGGCAAGGACGTGCTAAGCTACAAGCAAATGATGCAGCAATATGCCAAAAACAGAAAGCTAAATCTATCCATCATCACGGTTCCTGTGATGACGCCTAAACTGAGTTCCTACTGGTTATATTTTGTCACCAGTACTTCTTATAAACTAGCCACTAACCTTGTGGACAGCATGGCCGTTGAAGTCATCGCCAAAAACAATGATCTAGCAGATCGATTAGGTATCCAACTTTACACTTATCATGAAGCACTCAACATGGCTTTTGCCAAAATTGAGCAGAATAACGTTGCCAGCAGCTGGAAAGATTCTATGGTAAGCGGTAGGTTCAAACGCAATCTCAATAAATTCAAGAAAGTACCTACCTATGGATGTTTAAAGGATGCCCAAACCCAAAAAACCGATAACCCTCAAGAAGCGCTACAGCGCATATGGTCCATAGGTGGCGATAATGGATATTACTACGCTAATTTCCTGTGGAAAATACGCGGCTATGTGGACAAACTAGCTGGTGGCGTTGGCCTAAGACGTGGTCGCACCAATCAGGACAAAATCTATGCTGGTGACTCGCTGGACTTTTGGCGTGTGCTGGTAGCCGATAAGGAAGAAAAAAGACTGTTGCTTTTTGCTGAAATGCGCGTTCCTGGCGAGGCCTGGCTAGAGTTTGAAATTGATGAAGACAACGTCGTACATCAAACAGCCACCTTCAGACCTCGCGGATTGACTGGTAGGTTGTATTGGTACAGCATGTTACCATTCCACTATTTTATTTTTAATGGAATGATTAGGCATATTGCTACTGGGAAGTGATCTTTTAGTTATCAGGAATTAGTTATACTCAATTGAAGTCCAAGGTTGCGAATCAAAATCGATATAGAAATATCGAATAATGTCGCTGTTTTGGAATAGTCCATCATCATTCGAATCTTCAACAGTTCTATAATAAACCCGATTTTCAGCTTTTATATATTTCCAATCTATGAGCTCTTCATTTTCTGGCGAGATCCGATGAAAATTTCTACCATCTGAATTGCTTAAATACAAACTTTTCAAATCATCAGTTTCAATGGATTGATCTCCATTTGAGTCTGAGTCATAAACTGTATAAAGGAAATATGAGCCTTGGTTTTGTGCCTCCACGGGTTTCAAATAACTGAATGAACTAATCAAAACTACTTCATTCGTCAAATCAGTGATCTCGTCAGTGTCAACCTTTTGAAATTTCATATTATAAATTTTTCCGCTGAAACCTCCGTCATAGGAATTAACAAGGGAAAATTGGAAACGTGACACACTAGATTCTGAACTCATGTAAGAAGACCGGTAGCCACCTGCCGTCGGCTCACCTACTACATGAATAATATGATCTAAGCTATCTATTTCAATTGGTAAATCCTGAAGAATAGTCAAAGAAGTATCTCGGACGACTTTGGTTTCATGTTCCTGTTTGGTTTTCGTCTTCTCGTCACATGAAGTAAGAGTTATTATAATCGCCGTGATCATCATTGCAAATAGACATCTCATGTGCTAGAATCATTTTTAATTAATAGGCAGCAATATAATTGATTATCTCCTAGGCAAGAAAACCTCAGCCATCATACAGCGCACGCTGCCGCCGCCTAAAGTTTCAATGGTTTTGATATCTGGATGGATGATCTCGTTGAACTTCTCTAGTTGTTTAATTTGGTTTTGATCTAGTGAGTTGTAGGCTTGATCGCTCATGACCAGAAACTTCTTGCCAGTGGCATTTTTGACCTGGATCATATTGCCAGCAAATGCATTTACTTGATCTTCTGTAATGGCTACCACATGCTTACCATCTGCTTTTAAATGTTTTAAGACGTTCTTGCGTTGTTTTTTCTCATCAATACAGTCTAGACAGATTACCGCAAACTCCTCGCCTAGCGCCATCATGACGTTAGTGTGATAGATAGGTAGGCGCTTGTTATCTACCGTTTGATATGCGGTAAAAATGACTGGTGTGTATTCAAAATCTTCACAGAATTCGATCAACAAGTCTTCATCGGCTCGCGGTGAGATGCTGCAGTAGGCTTTTTCATTGACGCGGTCCAGCAGCAAGCTGCCTGTTCCTTCTAGAAAAACGTCTTCATCTTCGGCACTGGTGTAATCGACGATGTTGTTGATTTGGAATCCTTCTTCCTCTAGCCTATCCAGTACCTCAGGTCTGCGTTCTAGTCTACGGTTTTCGGCAAACATGGGATAGAGCACTGCATCTCCATTGGCATGTGTAGACAACCAGTTGTTGGGGAAAATACTGTCAGGAGTATCGTGTTTATCATCATCACTTACAATGATAACGTTGATGCCTTTTACTTGTAACGCTTTCGCGAAAGCGTCAAACTCATCCTGCGCCCTGCTGTTTGCAGTTGCATCCTTGATTTCCTGATGAAAATCTTGATCCTGGTAATAATTATTGACGGCAGTTTCTTCATTTAAACGGAACTGCACGGGACGCACCATGAGAATGGTATCGGTAATTTGACTCATTTAATCTCTGATTAAGGGTAAGGTAGAACAGCGCAACAGGCCTTCCTGCTTGGCGATCTCAGCATAGGGAACTTCTTCTACGGTGATGTTGTGTGAACGCAGCCAGTCATTCAATCTTGTAAATCCACGTTCTGAAATGACGACATCTGGAGCGATAGAAAAGATGTTGGAATTCATGTGGTACATCTCATCTTTGGTGAGTTCAAAGCAGTTTTGCTTGCCAAAAAGATCTACCAAGAACTCATACTCTTCTTCTTCAAGAAAACCATTGCGATGAATGATGCACTTGTTGTGACCAACAGGCTGGAAACAACAATCCAGGTGCAAAGCATTGTCTCTCGCAACTTCGTTAGACTTGCGCAGATTAAAACTGACAACTTTTTTATTTGGGAACGTTTTTTCTAACCATTCAACCGCTTGAACATTGGTACGAGCAGTAATGAAATTAGGATAATCATCGCCGCGATAAGTACCTACAAAAATGTAATCGTTGTGCACCATAACGTCGCCACCTTCTACATGAACTTCTTCTGGTGGTTTGATGATTTTGCTAGGATCGATCTTATTAAGAATATGCTGAATCGCCTCTATTTCCTGATCACGATCTGGCAGGATATTAGACTTGACAAATGTATCACCGATCACGAAGCCTATATCTCTAGTAAAAATCTGGTTGTAATCCTGAATCTGTACTGGCGAGAAGATCGCCACATCATACTTTGATAGGACAGCTGCAACATGTGCCATCTCGATAATCATATCTGGATTTTGAGGATAAGTTCCTGCGGCAATATGCTCTCGTGATTTTGGGTCATAGGCTTCTTCAAGACTAGGCGCAGCACCATTGCTCATGGCGGTTCCTAGAATGACGGCTCGCAGCCTGGCAGTCTCATTAGGTATGTGTAAATCGATTTTATCCATGTAGCGAATTTACCACTTAACCCAATTCTTATGAGAATCAAATAAGATCTCTGACAAGTGAGTTTTCAACGATTTAAGAGCATGACATATTTAAAGTTTCTGTTTAAAAGTTGAGGCATATATTTCATGGACACAAAACTGATGAGCTACCTAGATCGTACTTTTGGCATCCAACAATAACCTGATATTCATGAAGAAGTATTTCTTTCTAATCCTTTTAGTTTTTGTCCTCTGTAGCCACGATATGTTTTTAAAACTGGATTCCTATTTCCTTGAAGCCGATAGTGATGCCGTAATCCAACTTTATAATGGGACTTTTGACGCTAGTGAGAACGTCATCGATCGCGATCGCATGATTGATGCGAGCATAGTAGCAAATGGTCAACGCACAGCCATTCAAGAAAAACAGTGGACTGAAAAAGACAGCACCACCTTTTTAAATTTCAAGACTGGTGCCTCTGGAACTTATGTAGCTGGCGTTTCTACCAAAGCCAGAAATATAGAGATGCAACCCGAGGCTTTCAACAATTACCTAGAACATGATGGCGTCATAGACATGCTCGCATCTAGAAAAGAAAACGGCGAACTAGAATCTGATGCGATTGAGAAGTATTCTAAACACGTCAAAACCATATTTCAAGTAGGTGATCGTTTGACTGACGACTGGAATACCAACTTAGGTTATCCTATCGAGTTCATACCGCTATGCAATCCTTACAGTAAGCATACAGGCGATAGTCTGACATTTAAATTACTGAAAAATAATGAGCCGCTAGCTAACCAATTGGTCATCGTGGATTATAAAGCGGCACCTGGCGGACATACGCACAGTGAGAACAACAATCAGCACTCTCATGATAATGGTGAGACGCACTCGCATGATAATGAAACTAGTGAAGAGCACACTCATGATGATGGCACGACTCACTCACACGAAAATGAAAAGAGTGACAATCACTCGCACGATCAAGAAGCTGCAGAACACACACATGAAGACGGTACCAGGCATTCTCATGATGCAGAAAGCAAATCTGAGGCGACCGCTGACCACACGCACGATTCTGGAACTCAAATGCGTACTAATGACAATGGCGAACTCACCATTAAATTAGAAGAAGATGGTATCTGGTTCTTACGTACCATTCACATGGTAGAAAGTGAAGAAGATGGACTGACCCATGAATCTAATTGGGCTACTGTCACATTTGAGGTTACACACGATCATGCAGATGCGCACTCTCACGATGAAGATCATGATCATGATGAAGATGGTTTGCCTATTTGGATATTTATTGCAGGTAGCATTGTGTTGATAGGTGGTTTGTTCTTCTACTTCAGCCGTAAGAAGTAATATGTTACGATCCTCAAAGAGAATCTTATTGTGCTTGATATTGCTGCTACCTGTTATGGCATTTGCGCATGGCGTGAGCAGTACAGATCAAGCAACACTCGATAGCGGTGGACTGTTATCCTATATCTATGTAGGTGCCAAGCACATGCTTACTGGCTATGACCACTTGCTTTTCTTAGTAGGCGTTGTTTTTTACTTGAAGGGCTTTAAGGATATCCTGAAATTCATAACTGTATTTACCATAGGTCATTGCATTACTCTTCTAGGCGCAACTTATTTAAGTTTCAAGGTTGATGAACATCTGATTGATGCTGTCATTGCCTTGAGCGTTTTATACAAGGGCTTTGAAAACCTTGGTGGATTCAAAAAATTGAACATCAATGCACCTAATTTGTTGGCTATGGTATTTGGCTTTGGACTTATTCACGGATTGGGTTTATCGGCCAGACTGCAGTCCTTTGATATAGGTACCGATCAATTTCTAGCTAAGATCCTGTGCTTTAATGTTGGTGTGGAAATCGGTCAAATCCTGGCGCTGATTCCTATTGTTTTTCTCATCTCCTTATGGAAAGGAAAGAAGAGCTATCTGCCATTTTATAAAGCTGCAAATGTTTATTTAGTGATCGCTGGAATTGGTTTGTTTATTTATCAGTTAGTTGGGTATTTCAATTCTTGAAAAAATCGGAGCGATTTTATATAGGACGAAAAATCGAGAATCTTATTGCAGTAAGACTTTCATGATTCCGCTTTCCTGCCTTGCTGGCAGGCAGGCGCTTAAGCGGAATACCATAAAGTCAAACTCACGTCCTAAATTATTTCAACAAAAAATCCCATAAGCAACAGCTTATGGGATTTCAATTTTATAGGAATTGAGGATTATCTCTTTGAAACTTCCTTGAATTCTCTGTGCGTCTCACCTACATAAACTTGACGTGGACGTCCTATAGGTTCTTTGTTTTCTCTCATTTCTTTCCACTGTGCGATCCATCCTGGTAATCTACCTAGTGCAAACATTACCGTGAACATCTCTACTGGAATTCCCATGGCTCGGTAAATGATACCTGAATAGAAATCTACATTAGGGTATAACTTGCGGTCAACGAAATATGGATCGTTCAAGGCTTCTTTCTCAAGACCTTTGGCGATCTCCAGGATAGGATCCTCTACTCCTAGGTCAGAAAGAACCTCATCTGCCGCTTTCTTGATGATGCGTGCGCGTGGATCAAAGTTTTTATAAACTCTGTGACCAAAGCCCATCAAACGGAAAGGATCTTCCTTATCCTTGGCTTTTGCCATGTATTTTTTGGTATCACCACCATCTTCTTTGATAGCTTCTAGCATTTCAAGAACTGCCTGGTTGGCACCACCATGCAATGGACCCCAAAGGGCGTTGATTCCAGCACTTAAACTAGCAAAGAGACCTGCGTGAGAAGAACCAACGATGCGTACCGTACTTGTGGAACAGTTTTGCTCGTGGTCTGCGTGCAGAATTAAGAGTTTATCAAGTGCATCAACCACTACCTGATTGTGCTTGTATTCAGAATTAGGCTTCTTGAACATCATCTTTAAGATGTTCTCTACATATCCTAGATTGTCATCACCATAGTCTAATGGCTGTCCAGTGCGCTTGCGCAAGGCCCATGCTACCAACACTGGGAATTTACCCATGATGTTGACAATGGCCTTATACATGTCTTCCTCGCTATCTACATTGACTGAAGATGGGTTGAAAGCAATAAGTGCGCTAGTCAAAGAAGACAGCACGCCCATAGGGTGTGCAGACTTAGGGAAACCGTCCAATATTTTCTTCACATCCTCATCTACATGAGATTGTGCCTTGATATCGTTGTGAAATTTATCTAGCTGGTCGCTGGTAGGCAGCTCGCCAAAAATGAGCAAATACGCCACCTCTAGAAAACTAGCTTTTTCTGCTAAATCCTCGATCGCATATCCTCGATACCTCAGGATTCCTTCTTCTCCATTCAAGAACGTGATCGCACTTGTACAGCTACCCGTGTTTTTAAAACCTGGATCGATGGTAGTAACACCATCTGTCGCACCGCGCAACGCCTTGATATCTATCGCTCTTTCATTCTCAGTTCCTGTGATGATGGGAAATTCATATTTTGACCCATCAATGTCTAGTATCGCTTTATCTGCCATTAGTCTTTAAAATTTTGTAATCTCAAAAATACGACCTGGCTTTATCAATTTGAAGTTTTGGCAGCTTGATCTCCATCATTTTAATAAAAGATTGAGAATAAATTGCAGGAAACTCATTGAGTTAGAGAATATTCATTTGATTGTTATGATAAATGATGTGTGTTAGCTTTCGCGAAAGCATAATCATAAAAACCTACTGCATAAAAAACGGCGACCAGATGGCCGCCGTTATCGTCTATTAGCTCCAAAACAAATAAACGTTATTCAATCACAAGCTGACGTGTGATGCTGTGCTCGCCTGAGGTAACTTTTACCATGTACAATCCTGAACTCATGCGGGTTGTTGGCTCGATGATTAGCCTGCCGTCAAAGGAATCATTTTGAGAATAGATATTTTGACCCAGCGCATTAAAGATCTCAACCTTGACTGCAGATTGATTTGTGGCTAGATTCTCGATGGTGAATTTTCCCTGACTTGGATTAGGGTACATCGTCCAACTATCAAGGTTTATATCATCACTACTTAATGTGCCAGATGTGCGCTTGATGTAAAATCTATCAGCAGCTTTGCTTTGTTCATCATCACTAACGGTAAATGAGATTTGCTGATCATTTGCGATGACTGTTTCTGTCTCTAGGTAATTGTCGACTAGAACAAAGTCTGCATTTTCAACACCATTCAACTGTACGTTTATAGCGTAGCGAGTAGATCTCAAACGATCCATGTGCAACTTGATTTGTTCATTGAGTTCTAAGTCCTGACGTCGCTCAATACTTAATAGTTTGTCATAAGAAGATATGGCAAATGTCTCGTCTTGATTATAGAATTTGGCGGCGTCATTGTCATCCACTTCATTGTTGTGACTTGCATCAAATCTCAATTTGACCTGGTCTAGAATAGTGCCTTGGTCATTATTCAAGCTCACCACCATAGATTTAGATGGTTGCTGTATGTCAAATACATTAGCTATAGGTTGATCTAGGGCCTTCATGGACTGCGTGAACTCAAACTGACTAGCGCCAGTTGCTTTGACAAAAAATGATTGACCTGGCTGCAAAAATTTACTAGCTGAACTATTAGATGGTGTAGGCTCGCCATTTCCTTCATTGATTTCTACGGCAACATAGGCGCCGCGCTCATTTAATGTAGCGTCCCATACATAAACGAAGCCTGTTGCTACACCGCTCGTTTGAGCATTGCCCATAAGAGCCGTCGCATCTACGGCTGCCTGATAAGGGTTAGCCACCAATACAAAGTCTTGATCGCTCGTTGCATAATTTGTATTAACCGCACCTGGATTTAACGTACCAATTGATCGCAAGATGGTATTAGTTGCGGTAGCCGTATTGCTTGACAAATCTACAGTCCGGTCACCGCGCACCAACATTCTATATCCTGTACCAACGGTAGGCTTATTGACATCTGTATTAGAGATGGCTTGCCATCTTTGCGTATCATTATTAAAAGTAAATAGCGATGGATTACCACTAGCTGTTTGATCAAAGCCATTTGCTCCTGTGTTTGAGCCTGTGATGTGAGTGCCTAATCCTGCAATCGTGGTTCCATTTTCTTGCCAATTTTCATAAATCGTCTTGCTTGAATTAACGGTAGGTGCTATAAATCTGAAGGCTCTTCTTGCCGGAATATACTGCTCGACAATCACGTTACCTGTGATGGTAGCTTGATCCAGATTTGCCACCTGCGCCGTACCATTTTCACTACTGCCTAAGGTTAGTAAATCATTGGTGTTGATTGTTGCATCGTTAGGCGTTAAAACACCATTGATTCTCACAGGAACATTTATATCTACTAATGACGAAAAAGGAACTGTAAGCTTATGCACCTGAACATCACCTGTTCCCGTGATGGACACGTTAGGTGCATCGAGTACTAATTCTCCCAAATTGCTAGTACTTATCGTACCATCAACAAATAAGTCACCTGAGACATTTAAGGTTGAATTAAGAACAAGTGATTGTCCAGCATCCACGAATAATTCACCTATGAAGGCTTCACTATCAATCGTTGCCTCACCACTTATTACTGTTGCTGTAAGATCTTGAGTGTCAAATCTAGGTGCAAAAGGTTCCCAGAAATTATTGAACGTCAAGATAGGCTGCTCAATGTTGATCGCCATAGTTTTCTCGCCATCGATGGTGTTATTCTTGCCCAACAAAACATAATCAAATGCATCATTGTAAACCAGCTCATCAGAGGTATGAGAATAAGCTATGGAACCGTTGTCAATATCTGCCTGTGTAAATGTTGCACCTAATCCTAGAGTGATACCAGCACGAGTGATTTGTCCATAAACCGGAAGTTTTGATAGCACATAAACCATGTCTGTAGTGGTTGCGCCAGCTTGAGTGCTGCTTAATGTACTTGTCTGTATTTGAGAAATACCATTGAAAAATGCAGATAATTCTTGATTAGATGATGAAAAGTCATTTACATACTGTAATCTTCCTGTAATGGTTACTGAAAAGTCGTTAAAAGTACCTCCATTACCGTTACGTGTGTCACGATCAGTAGCTAGCAGTTCCCATGTACCCTTAGAGCTTTCTCCATGGAATCTTTTGAAGCTTTGACCTGGGAAACGAGTACCACTCAAAGGATTGGGACGTGACCCACTTGTACAAGCGAAAGCTACAGATGAATTGTCAGTTACTGTCACATTGAAATTTCTACCTTCTGCACAATCGCGATTATACACTTCACTAAAAGTTCCCGATGGCCCTCTAAATTGCATTTTTATATCTCCTGTACGTCCATGCGTTGCGTTCATGTAAAAGCTAACATCAGTCATTTCAATGTCATCTGTTATGTTGACTTTTACACTTATCGCGTTATTAGTATTAGGGTTCCAGGTGTTATCAGGCGTACTACCTTCATTGAAGTAAGTCTCATCGTCATATGTTCTAGTAACTACTTGAGAAGTCTGAAACGCGTAAACCTTGGAATATTCTGAACTACCACAGTCATTTGATGCCTTAATACTCCAGTAATAAAGATTTCCAGGAACTAGGCTGGTTGTATTGTAACTAGTTACGTTACCTATGGTGGCTGTTTCTACGACTTGAGTAAGTGTGGGATCTGTAGCGATTACGATCTCATATCCATTTGCCGATGCTAGGTCCTGCCATTCAATAGTAGTATTCACATCTTGATTACCTGCTCCATTAGCAGGAGACAAGACAATTACTTCATCAATATTATTGTTAAACACTTTGAGTATTAAGTCCTTTACCACCGTTAAACTAGCAGTAGTTGCTGTTAATTGGAAAGGATATGCACCGGCAAGAACATTTTGGGTTCCTGATATACTAATATTTAAAGAGGTATCTGCCGTTGCGGTTGTAGTAGAAAGTGTCGCGTTGAGTGCCGCCGGTAATCCCGTTAGTTGAAAGGTTGCCGGCTCTTCAAATCCGGGCGCAGCATCATAGGTCACATTCATAGAGGCATCTGCTGGTTTGCAAGAACTAGCCAAGTCGTTTGCCGCTATAAGCTCGAAGGAACCGCTTTTAATCTCAAAATTAGTGCTGTTGATATTGAAGAAAACGTTTTGTGCAGCCTCTACCATAATGCGTGCATTTGTTGTAGCAACTTCTGGAACGGTAACTTCATGTGATCCATTATTGGTTACAGAATTGGCCAATTCTATTGGATAAGTTAAACCACCATCCAGCGATAATTTTATATTGACCGTAGGTGAATATGTGTTTGCATTTGTACCGTTAACATTCCACGTGATGGTCTGCTGTGAATTACCGTACCATATACTGTTGGTAGGATTATTGACTGTCAAAGGGCCGCTGGACCCTACACTCAAAGTTACTTGTGTAAAGTTCGTTTGTCCACCAAATGGATTGTTGTCTCTGACAGTGCAATAAAACGTCATATCTCTTTCTACAGATGGTAAGGTTTCCCATACTGGATCAATCCCTACAGATAAATCTTTGAGATTAGGGAAAAAGCGAGTTGGATTGATAGTCGCAAATTTGGACCTAAACATAGGGCCTTTGTCATTTGTAGATCGAGGTGGTTGAGGTGCACCTGTTTCTGCAGCTGCACCAAAATCATATTGCTCCCAATTGTAGGTGAGAATTTCATTATCATCAGCACCGGTCGAGGCATTAGCTGTTAATTTAAAAGGCGTTGATTTAGGAATAGTTTTATTAGCCACATCATCAATGACCAATCCATTAGGGTTTAATATTCCTAAACTAGTCTGAGCATCACAAGTATCATCTTGTAACGCATTATGCATTTGAGCAATGCTTACATGATGAAAATATGCGTCTGAATTATCTTGAACATTAGGACCACAAATACCAGCGTAGCCCATGATTGTGGATGCGCTGCCAGATTCAAATGGAGCGCTAGAAGGGCTACCACCAAAACAACCATTGTAAAATGTATGACTAGCCCCAAACTGATGACCTATCTCATGAGAGACGTAATCAATGTCAAAAGCATCAAATTCTGGTGTTACAATTCCGGTTACACCTTGTCCTTTGGAAGAATTTGTACACCTAACAGGCGATGCCACACCACCACCACCGGTAGAAAATATGTGTCCTATATCATATCGCTGTGATCCTATAATATTATTAATTACACCAGTATTGGCATAAAGCATTTGAGTCGCACTGTAGTTATCAAAAGTGTCCGTTCTACCTTGCCTATTGCGACCGTTATAGAAAATCAAATAATCGTTATAGTCATTGAGTTGAAAACGAATGGCCATATCACGCTCAAAAACTGAATTTACCCTGGTCATCGTTATAACTATGGCTGCTAGAGCATCCTC
This sequence comes from Nonlabens ponticola, assembly GCF_003966335.1. Lineage (NCBI taxonomy): Bacteria > Pseudomonadati > Bacteroidota > Flavobacteriia > Flavobacteriales > Flavobacteriaceae > Nonlabens > Nonlabens ponticola. Next base: position 2,725,432 of record NZ_CP034549.1, read on the forward strand.
CATGATATTACCATTAGTATCATCACCATCATCATGATAAGCAGAATACTCTGATGTGGTTGATACCGCAATGGTATAAGTCCTAAGCGCGCGATCGCTGAAAGCTTTACCAATTGAAGAGCTATTAACTTGTTCTAGAACTGAAATCTCACTATCATCAAATTCACAGGTGAAGTTGTCACTATCACTTCTAAGCATATCACTACGATCGTAAACTATCATCTTAGAAGCTATCCCTTTTTGAGCTGGGCTTAAGTATGATATGCGCTCACCGTCTATCGTGCCATAAAGGCCTTGAGGTGTAATACTAAAGAAGATCTTTTGAAGCGGATTATTAGGATTGAAACCGTAGTAAGATCTTATTTCAGGATACCTTTCTTCTAGTAAAGGCGACATAGCACCAGATTTATAGACCGAGAATGTTACCATAGTACCATTACCCGTTGGGAACGGCATTTCAATGGCATCATTTCCTGAAAATCGATCACTAGCATCTACAAGTAGCGCTGATATCGCATCGATATCAACTTGATACGTATCTGATTTGGCAATAAGTTCTTGTCGTTCTTTGCTTATCGACTTTGAAAAAGTAGATATAGGACTAGGAGTCCATATTTGAGCATTACTAGAAATGGTCATAGCCACAAAAGCAGCTATGCTTAGGAGTAGAGTATTTTTCACCGTTTATTTGTTTTGGAACGGCAAATAAATACGATTAAGTGCTATAATCCTAAATTTTACTTAATAAAAAATGTCTTTTATCTTAATGTACTGTATTTAAACGACGAAAGCCACCTGTTAAAGTGGCTGTTTATCGATATTATGCTTTCGCGAAAGCGTAATGGTTCTAAATCTGGAACGCTTTACGTCCAGGAAAGTAGGCTGAATCATTCAATTCTTCCTCAATCCTAAGTAGCTGATTGTACTTTGCCATACGATCAGATCTTGAGGCAGATCCAGTTTTTATCTGTCCAGTACCTAGGGCAACTGCAAGGTCTGCAATGGTATTATCCTCAGTCTCACCACTGCGGTGTGACATTACAGATGTAAAGCCTGCTTTATGGGCCATACTAACCGCAGCGATGGTCTCGCTGAGTGTCCCTATCTGATTCACTTTAATCAAGATGCTGTTTGCAATATTTTCCTTGATACCACGAGAGAGTCTCTCAACGTTAGTCACAAAAAGATCATCGCCTACCAGCTGTACCTTATCACCTATAAGATCGGTGACCATTTTCCAGCCATCCCAATCATTCTCATCCATTCCATCCTCGATAGAGATGATAGGATATTTACTGGCTAGTTGTGCTAGATATTCTGCCTGCTGTTGGCTTGTGCGCTTAACGCCAGTGTCTCCTTCAAACTTGGTATAATCATACATGCCATCCACGTAAAACTCTGCAGCGGCACAATCAAGAGCGATCATCACTTGCTCACCTGGTGTATATCCAGCATTTTTGATAGCTAGTAATATTGTGTCAAGGGCATCTTCAGTTCCATCTAGTGTAGGTGCAAATCCACCTTCATCTCCTACTGCAGTGCTTAATCCACGATCATGCAATACTTTCTTTAGATGGTGAAAAATCTCGGTACCCATTTTTAATGCCTGACTAAAGCTATCTGCTTCCACTGGCATCACCATAAATTCTTGAAATGCAATGGGCGCATCACTGTGGGAACCACCGTTGATAATGTTCATCATAGGTACCGGCAAGGTTGCTGCACTCATACCGCCGATGTATTTGTATAATGGCTGGTTGAGTTCATTAGCGGCCGCCTTTGCAACTGCAAGAGATACTCCTAGAATCGCATTAGCTCCCAACTTAGCTTTATTAGATGTGCCATCCAGATCGATCATGGTTTGATCAATATAGCTTTGCTCAAATACGGATACTCCACGCAATTCATCTGCAATGGCAGTATTTACATTGTTTATAGCATTCTTGACACCTTTACCCATGTAATCGCTACCGCCGTCACGCAACTCGACAGCTTCATGCTCACCTGTCGACGCTCCTGATGGCACGGCTGCTCTACCCATGATACCATTTGCTGTTATTACATCAACTTCTACCGTTGGGTTACCTCGAGAATCAAAAATTTGTCTCGCGTGTATATCTATAATTGTACTCATATTGTTTCTTGTTTAGTTGTATTGATTAATTCTATAAATTGGTCAAAAAGATAGGTCGCGTCATTAGGACCTGGTCCAGCTTCTGGGTGATATTGAACAGAAAAGCATGGTTTTGAAATTAGTTTTATACCAGCCACTGTATCATCATTAAGATGCATGTGTGTTATTTTGACATCAGGATTGCTCTGTGCTTCCTCTTTATTGATGGCAAATCCATGATTTTGTGAGGTAATCTCACCTTTATTATTTTCAAGATTTTGTACCGGATGATTGATTCCTCTATGACCGGTGTGCATTTTATAGGTACTGATCCCATTTGCAAGGGCTATCACTTGATGACCCAAGCATATTCCAAATAGTGGATGTTGTTTTTCTAGTACCGCTTTCGCGAAAGCTACCGCATCGACCAGCGGTGCAGGATCACCAGGACCGTTTGAAATGAAGTAACCGTCTGGGTTGAATGATAAAGTTTCCTCATAAGTCGCATTAAAAGGGAAAACCTTGATATAGCAATCCCTAGAAGCTAGGTTGCGCAAGATATTGGTTTTAACTCCAAGGTCTAAAGCTGCAATGCGATATTGAGCATTTTCATCACCAAAGTAATAGGGCTCTTTAGTGGATACAGCGCTAGCCAACTCTAGACCTTTCATGGACGGTGTATCATTCAATTGCTTCTTGAGTTGATCAACGTCATTTACCTGCGTGGACATGATGGCATTTTGAGCTCCATGATCCCTTATGTGACTGACCAATGCACGAGTATCAACATCTGAAATGATACATAAGTTATTGTCTTCCAAAAACTCAAAAAGTCCTTTATCAGCTGCCGGTCGTGAGAAATCACTAGAGAAGTTTTTACAAACTAGTCCTGCAATCTTGACCGAATCTGACTCTATATCAAAATCAGTAGTGCCGTAATTACCTATATGAGCATTTGTAGTGACCATGATCTGCCCATAGTACGATGGATCTGTAAAGATCTCCTGATAACCAGTCGTTCCTGTATTAAAACAAATCTCACCAGTTGCGTGATTCTGGGTGCTTACCATCTTACCATGAAATATGGTACCATCTTGTAACAGAATGATCGCGTCTTTTTTTTCTAAATATGCCATAATTCAAAATTAAAATATAAAAAAAGGATCAATGAACGAGCCATTGATCCTTTATTAAATTGTTATGAAGATTTTTATTCTTCTTCATTGCTTTTTTCAGTTGCAGTTTCTACTGGAGCGACTGCTGGTTTTGACTTACCACGACGACTTCTTCTTGTCGTCTTTTTGTTTGCCTCACCTGGCTTATAAAGCTCGTTGTAATCAACTAATTCTATCATCGCCATATCTGCATTATCACCAAGACGATTACCCAATTTGATGATTCTGGTATATCCACCTGGACGATCACCAACCTTTGCACTAACTTCTCTAAAAAGCTCGGTTACCGCATCCTTACTGCGCAGCTTTGCAAAAGTCAATCTGCGGTTGTGAGTGGTATCTTCTTTTGACTTAGTTATTAGAGGCTCTACAAATTGCTTAAGTGCTTTAGCTTTTGCAACTGTTGTATTAATTCTCTTGTGCTCTATAAGGGAACAAGCCATGTTAGAAAGCATCGCCTGACGGTGAGCTGTCTTCCTGCTTAAATGATTTACTTTTTTTCCGTGTCTCATTATATATTCTTTTCTCCAACTAGGATTACCTAGTCACGGTCTAATTTATATTTAGAAAGATCCATTCCAAAGTTCAAACCTTTCACGTTTACCAGTTCTTCTAACTCAGTCAATGATTTTTTACCAAAGTTTCTAAACTTCATTAAATCATTCTTGTTGTAAGATACTAGGTCGCCTAATGTCTCAACTTCTGCGGCTTTCAAACAGTTTAATGCTCTAACAGAAAGTTCCATATCAACAAGCTTAGTTTTAAGCAATTGTCTCATATGAAGACTTTCTTCATCATAAGTTTCTGTCTGTGCGATCTCATCAGCTTCAAGTGTTATTCTCTCATCAGAGAACAACATAAAGTGGTGAATCAACGTCTTGGCAGCCTCAGTCAATGCATGCTTAGGGTGAATACTACCGTCAGTAACGATTTCAAAAACTAATTTTTCGTAGTCGGTCTTCTGCTCTACACGATAGTTCTCGATGCTATACTTTACATTTTTGATTGGTGTAAAGATGCTGTCAACCGCGATGGTACCTAATGCTGCACTTGAGTTTTTATTCTCTTCTGCAGGAACATAACCACGACCTTTCTCGATGGTTAATTCTAAGTTCAAATTGATTGAAGACTCTGTATTGCAAATCACCATTTCTGGGTTCAACACTTGAAAGCCAGAAATATATTTTTGCATATCACCTGCAGTAAATTGATCTTTACCAGAGAATGATACATTAACAACCTCACTGTCAACCTCGTCAATTTGACGACGGAAGCGAACTT